>JALGTY010000022.1 GCA_029821145.1 Candidatus Zipacnadia bacterium | reverse complement strand
CGTACGAAGTCCGTAATCCGCTTGTAGCGCGGGGTGAGCCACTCGCGGAACATCTTGGGGGAGATGATGCAGCCCTTATTGAAGCACATGTCCTCCCAGAAGGCGCCGGCATCAATCTTCTTGATATCCCTGACCGCCCGCGCCAGGACCGTTTGCATGAAGTACACCCAGTACTCGACCATGTCCTGGATGAGGTCCGGCTCGTCCATGCACTTGATGGAAATGCCCTCGAAGCCCATCCAGTCACGGAAGCGCCCGAACAGACTGCCTAGATTGACAATCACGGGTACGTCGGACTTATTGAGCCGCTCGACATGCTCGTCCCAGTTCTCCGGATACCGCGCCGGATCAGTGGGGTCGAGGCGCGGCACGAAATTCTCCTCCCAGTCGGCGCGTGTCTCGATAGGGAAGCGAATGTACCTCGGAATCGTGTCCGTCCCGTCCGTGAACTCCTCCTTGATTGTGCCCTCACTGTCACGCACGATGCGATGGGTATCGGTCTGCTCGAGCACCTCGGTCTCGAAGGCGGGCATCAGCCCCAAGTTGACAGGGACACCGATTCGGGGCGCGAACCGGAAATAGCGGTCGGCTATCCCGTTGTCGTTGATCTCCTTAGGCAGACCTTCCTCATGCCAGCGTGTGAACGTGTTGGCCCAGTACCCGAACTCCTCATCCGGCACGTGGTCAACTTCCTCGAAGTGCAGCGTCCGCAGCCAGCGCTCCCGGTGCGTCACGTTTTGCTCATCCGTTCGCCATCAGAGTTTTACGGACTCAACTAACTCAAGCGCATTACCGTACATGACCTTCGCAACCTCGTCCGCGGACAGCCCGACACACTGGGCCGCCCGCTTGAAAGCCAGCAACTGTTCATATATGTAGAAGGTGTATTTGGCCTCCACTTCCGGCGGCTTGCGGTCAGTGTTCCATGGGTAATCTTCGTCGGTGAAGTTGATGTACCTGTCGCCGTCGTACTCACGCACCCCGCGCATGAGCGTTATCGGCAGGTCGCTGGCGTACACAAGCCTGTCCGGCTCGACCAGCCGCAGGGCCAGTTCAAGCACCTCTTCATTCAGATTCGCCGAGAAATCGTAATAGAGGCCTTCCACATCCTGCAGCGCCTCCAGCCCGGGCTTGGCGAAGGTGATGGTATAGGCGCGCCCGATGTGGGCTATCACCAGCTTCATGTTCGGATAGCTCTTGGTGATGCGCTTCAAATCGGCATGGGTGTTGGGATCCCGCAGCCGCTCCAGTCCGGGGATGTGCAGTATCACGATCAGGCCCATGTCGTGAGCAAGCTGCTGGTGCGCTGGGGGTAGATAGTCGTCAATGCGGACTGCATTGATGTCTTCTATGTGGCTGGCCAGACCCATATACGGCTTCAGGCCCAGAAAGCTGCCCTCCCGGATGAGCTTCTCCAGCATTTCCGGCGACTGATAGGGTCTGACCACATACAGAGCGTCGAGTTCCGGGCTGGCCTTGGCCTGCCGGCTCACATATTCGTTCAGCGCCTGCAGGTTATTCTCCGGGTTCGGCATGGGGAAGCCGAGAGTCCGCGTCTTGCGCCCTGGAAAGAGCTTGTGCTGCACATCTATCAGATGTTCGGCCGGGAAGTGGCGCGGTATCGCCGCCGGCCACGACCGCTTCTTCGTCTCCTCGGAAAATGGGACATGATGCTCGTCCAGGCCCAGATGCACGTGGAAGTCATAGACCGTATCCGGCAGAAAATCGTCCAGTTCCGCCATGAACAGCGGCAGGTCAACCTTCTCGTACCGCTCCGGGTCAACGTCCATCATTACAGGCTCGGGAATGCTCATGTTAGCCCTCATTAGTCACCAACGCGTAGCTCGGCCTGCCCTGAGCTTGTCGAAGGGCAGGTGAGAATGGGGGTACCCGCGCCGCAGGCGTGGGTCAATTCTCAGCTTCCAGCCCGAGGTCGTTGGAGTGATTACAGTGTGTCATTTCAGTTGTGTGAAAAGACGTGCTTGATAGCAGCGCCGGTCAGTGGCCCCCGCACGATAGCGATCGCGGCGGCCAGCTTGAGCAGATCCCCGGGCAGAAAGGGCACAACGCCGATAGCCAGGACGTGGCTCACTGTGCCGCCGGTAATCGCCAGCAGCCACAGGCAGCCGAACAGGTAGATTATGGCAGTGCCGGCAATACAGGCCAGTATCGCCCCGCCTGTCGTTCTAAGCGCGGAGTAGATTACACCCACGACCGCAGCGGCGACCACAAAGCCTACGAGGTAGCCACCTGTGACACCGGCGAGAGCGGTCACTCCGCCCACAAACGCCGGCAGGCCCAGCGCCCCCAGGACGACATACTGCACCTGGCTCAGCCCGCCCCATGCAGCGCCCAGACTTAGGCCCGCCAGCAGCACCACAAAAGTCTGCATTGTAATCGGCACCGGGCTGAACGGCAGCCACAGCTTGACGTGAGCCGCCCCGATGGTCGCCACCGCAAAGCCGAAGCTCAGCAGCAGCAGGGCGACTGTGCTGCGCGCGGCCTGTCTGCTCCCATCAATAATTCCCACCTGCGCGGTGGTATCTGAGGTGCCGTGTCTCATTCCAAAACGGCCTCCTTATTGACGCTGAGAATAATCGTTATTGCGTCGGTCAGAATTGGATCCCGGCAACATGTCCCCGGTATGATAGAAGGATTCCGCCACAGGCGCAAGTTACCTGCTGCAATCACGGGGCAGGAGAAGCCCCAGCCGTGCGCGAAGATCAACGCTCGGAGAGGATCACGCGAGGAGCGGCGAATTTGATGTACGACGAGGCTTTGATATTTGAACAGATACCCGACCGGCCCAGTCATCACTGCGCCAGCATGGTCGAGACACCCGACGGCGACCTGCTGTGCGTCTGGTACGCTGGAAGCAGAGAGAAGGCCGCCGATGTCGCGCTGATGATTGCAAGGTGGAGTGGGGAAGAGGAGAGTTGGTCCAGCCCGCAAGTATTGCTCGACACGCCCGGCAAGCCCGACGGCAATGCCGTGATGCATGCTGACCCAGGCGGCAAGCTCTGGGTTTTTCACAATGTCATCCAGGGCCAGGGATGGGATACCGCGCTGTTGTACCTGCGTACCTCAGAAGACGGCGGGGCCACCTGGACTGAGTCGGCGCTGATGGACGACGAGCCAGGGATGATGGTTCGCAACAGCTTGCTGGTGCTGGCGAGCGGCGAATGGCTCCTGCCCGCCTACGACGAGAAGACCTGGGAGGGCTTCTGCTACATATCCACCGACGCAGGCGCAAGCTGGCAGCGTAGCGGCCTGATGACCAGCCCGGTCCCCGTCATCCAGCCGGCGCTGATACAGCGGACTGACGGCACCCTGCTGGCATACCTGCGCACCGGCGGCGACGACCGGTACATTCGCGCCTCAGTCTCCGAGGATCGAGGCCAAAACTGGTCCGACTGCGTACCTACGCAGTTGCAGAATCCGAACAGTGGCATAGACATGGTAAGACTGCAGAGCGGGGAAATCGTGCTGGTATTCAACAATGTTGCTAGCGGCCGCACGCCCTTGCACGTAGCGCTTTCGACCGATGAATGCCGAAGCTGGCCGGTCATCAGGACCCTTGAGACACAGCCGGGCGAGTTTTCCTACCCATGCGTAATACAGGCCCGCACCGGCCTCATCCACGTCGTCTATACCTACGACCGCAGATCAATCAAGCACGTGTGCTGCGATGTGGATTGGCTGGATAGTGTAATCCAGATCTAAGTGCTCGGGGCCAGTCCATACCTGGACTTGGCTAGCCTTTTTTCAGTGCCTCAAGTGCCTCCAAGGTCTGTTCAGCAACTTCGCTGCAGGCAGCCTTGTTTCTGCTCTTCGCTGTCGAAAAAGTCCCGCGCCATCGCTTCTCTTGCTCTGTTGACGTTTGCCTCAACATCTATTGGTATGTGCAGTGAATCGTGCTTTACTGCTTCCTCCGGGCATACTTCGTGACATACGCCGCAGCGAATACACATGGCGATATCCATCTTCGCGATGCCTTCAACTAACGACAGTGCATCTGCCGGACATTCATCTACACACACTCCGCAGCCGATACATTCGTTTTCATCAACCCAGGGCACTTGAAATACCTCCCATGAAGTTTTGCATGCAAACTACTTTACAGTACACCCAGCTATCCCGCATTATTCACCAAACGCGTAGCGCTGGTACACCTAAACCGGTAGGACAGGCGTCTCGCCTGTCCGTATAACCGAGTCGGGCTGGAAGCCCGACCTACGCGAGAGTGAGTGAACCAAATAACGACAAATCAAATAATGCGGAATTAGTCATGCGAGCACTAGACAGGAACATAGTAGGTGCTGTCGCCCTTGGGAAGTGGGCCGATCCGCTCTTGAGCCAGCAGTGCCATGATGTACTTGGTCGCCTCGTTCGGGTGAATGTCGAGGCCGACGGCGACATCGTTCACCGTACATGGCCGCCGCCGCAGCAGGTCGAAAACGTCCTCGGCGGTCTGTTGATGGTCGCTATCTCCGGCGTAGTCTTCCGGCAATGGAGCGACAATTTCGGCCAGCGGCCCGAGTACTTCTCTGGCAGCCTTAAGTTGCTGCGGGGAAAGTGCTGTGGCGTAGGCCTCTGTCGGTGGCCGCACCACTGTATTTATCTGGACGCGGTGCGGTTTGATGACATCAATACCCTCACGTATCGCCTGCAGCTCCTCGTCGGTATCATTGACGCCGGCCACCAGCATCACTTCCAGCCACATTTCCCCCGCACATTCCTGGCGTGCCTGGGCGATGCCGGCGACTATCTGCTCGATGTTGAGCTCGGCTGCTGGGCGATTTACCTGCTCAAGGCCTTCCTGGGTCGCTGCATCGAGGGAGGGAATGAGCAGGTCGAGGTGCTGGACTTCCCGGCGCACATCTTCATCCCACAGCAACGATCCATTGGTCAGCAGCGCAATGGGGATCTCGGTTTGTTGCTGGGCGAAGTCTATGACCTGGGCGATTTCGGAATTGAGCGTCGGCTCGCCAGAACCGGAAAGCGTCAGGTAATCGGCGTCGCCATCCTCGCTCAGCCATCTGTCCACTTCAGCTATGATATCGGCAGCGGGAGTATAGGGCCTGCGTCGGATGGTGAGATTGGTCGTCGGCCCGAGCTGGCAATAGATGCAGTTGAAGGTGCAGACTTTGAACGGTACAAGGTCTATGCCCAGGGATCTGCCGAGGCGGCGAGATGGCACCGGGCCGTACAAAAAACTGTAAGGCTTTTTCGCGTCAGCCATATTAGTTCAATTCTCCTGCTCCGCCAGGTGGTCATTTACCGCGCCCACTACAACTGCGAAGGCGTCCCGGATGGCCTGGGGTGCTTGTTGGTCAGTCAGCGGCCGGCCGCTATCACACATGGTCACGACCTCCGGCACCAGTGGCAGGGTCCCGAGGAAGGGCACACCCATCTCGCTAGCCATTGTCTCCCCGCCGCCCTGGGAGAATATGGCGGTCTCTTTGCCACAGTGCGGGCAGACGAAGCCGCTCATATTCTCGATAACGCCGATTACAGCCAGCTCCAGTTTTCTGGCGAAGTTTATCGCTTTGCGGCAGTCATCCTGGCTGACCTGCTGCGGGGTGGTGACTATGATGACGCCATCGGCGTCGGGAAATGCCTGCGCTATGGTCAGCGGCTCATCACCGGTGCCGGGCGGGAGGTCAACAATCAAGTAGTCGAGCTGCCCCCACTCAACCTCGGCGATGAACTGCCGCAGCACATTGGCTCGCAGCGGCCCCCGCCAGATCGTCGGGGTATCGCGGTCATCGAGCAGCATGGCCATTGAGATGACCTTCAGCCCGTGCGCGGCGATGGCCGGCTGCATCAGGTTATTGCGCATTCCCAGGCGAGTATCTTGAGTGCCGGTCATCAGCGCGGTGTTAGGCCCGTGCAGGTCGGCGTCAAGCAGGCCGACACTCTCGCCTCCGAGAGCCAGGGCCCAGGCGAGATTAACGGCTACGGTTGATTTGCCGACCCCGCCCTTGCCGCTCATCACCAGGATTATATGTTGTATCTCGCCGGCCCGCTGCTCTATAGCTTTCTGCTGTTGCTCGTAGCGCGCTTGTGTTTGCTGCTGCGCCTCTGCAGTTGGCTCGTTGGATCCGGACATCGCTTAATCAGTCCCGTCATTGCTTTGCAAGGCGTCAGATTGAGCTTCGCCTATTACTGTCCTGTAGGTCGGGCTTCCAGTCTACTTATGCAAACTCCAGTCGGCTTTACTTCTGGGCTTATGGCTTGCAGTCGTTGTCGTTGGCCGTTTGGGTGTGGAGACCTCGCCAGGATAGCGTTCTGCGTGGGCCGGCCTCCCAGCGGTTCGACACGCTCACCGCTGCTCGACGCGGCCCCTGCGAAAGACAACGGCAACAGAGTCGGGCAGGATGCCTGACCCACTCCTACGGAGTGGGTACCTCACGCGCTAAAGCGCTGAGACGTTGCCTTTCGGAGGGGCCGAATACGGAGGTGCGCTGTTTGCAGCGTAGTATCCGGCCCAGGCGTTACATAGCTACTGTTCCAGCCCGATACCATTACGTTCTTGTCACCTCACACGTCGAGTATCTGTTCAAGCTTGGACCATGCCTCGCGGATGCCCTGCCCTACGGGTCCATCTCGGTATTCTACCAGCGGAACCTCGCTGGCCATGGCCTCTGTCACGGTCGGATCGTAGGGGAGTTCGGCGAGCAATTCGACATCATTGTTCCGGCAGTAATCCCTGATCCGCTGGGAATTCTCCTCATTGATGTCGGCCTTATTGATCATGACCACCATTGGAACACCGAAGTGTTTGATCACTCCGGCGATCCGCTCCATGTCGTGGATGCCGGAGAGTGTCGGCTCGGTGACCACCAAAGCCAGGTCCACATCGGCGATAGCGGCAGTGGCCACACAGCCAATCCCGGGCGAGCCGTCAATGATGATAAGCGGCGTTTCGTGCTCCATCGCCACATCCTCGGCCTTTTGCCTGACCATCGTCACCAGCCGGCCGGAGCTTTCGGCGCCGGGGATCAGACGGGCATAGACCAGATAGCCAAAGCGCGTCTCGCCCACATACCACTCCCCGCACGACATCTGCTGCATGTGCAGGGCGTTTTCGGGGCACACCAGCGTACAGAAGCCACAGCCCTCACAGGCCATCTCATTGACTTGCCCAACGGTTATGGCATCAAAGCGGCAGGCTTCTTCGCACTTCCCACACTTGGTGCACAGCTGCTCATTTCGCACAGCGATCTGCATCCCCAAGAAGTCGCCTCTTTCAATGATTTCGGGGATGACTATCTGATACAGGTTGGCCGCATCAACGTCACAATCGGCCAGGACCTTGTTCTCGGCAAGCGCGGCGAAAGAGCCGACGATAGTGGTCTTACCGGTACCACCCTTGCCACTTACTACTGTCAATTGGCGTGGAGAGAAAACCATATTTGACACCTATCTACACCTTCCATGTGTTTCGAGCTTCCCGAATATCATCGCGTGGCTCGGGCTTCCACTCAGTAGTTATGCAAACTTTGGGCGGTTCAAGCTATAGGGCGATGTTGTGGCGTCCTTAGTCGTAATGGAGGGGCCTGCCGAAGGTGTGTTCGGTTCCGCCGAACTCACCTGAGACTGGCCGACGCCTTCACGCATTGTATGGCTCGCGCATTCCGCAGGCCCTGCCGTGTGCCCCCTGAGCTTGTCGAAGGGCTGCCCGACTGCGATCTGTTCAAAATCACATACAACCGGCAGGGCTGGCATTTGTCTCCGTAGCCCTGCCGGTACGTAATGTGTCTGCGGGTATGAGATTACCACCAGCCCATGCCACGGCCCATACCCATACCACGGCCAAAGCCGCCGCCGCGGCCCCAGGCCATACCCATGCCACGGCCCATACCCATACCACGGCCAAAGCCGCCGCCGCGGCCCCAGGCCATACCCATACCACGCCCGAAGCCGCCGTAGCCCATTCCATAGCCACCGTAGGGCATACCATAGCCACCGTAGGGCATACCGTAGCCACCGTAGGGCATACCATAGCCACCGTAGGGCATACCATAGCCACCGTAGGGCATACCGTAGCCACCGTAGCCCATTCCATAGCCACCGTACGGCATACCGGAGCCGCCGTAGCCCATACCGTATCCGCCCATCTGGGCAGCGCCATAGGGGTTACAGAAGCCGCGTGCGCCTCCGGTCATCGGTCCCATACCTCGCGGTCCTGTTCCATTCAATCCTGGCATTATTACATCTCCTTTGCCTAATTCTTCGCATTGTCCTACAAACCTACTATCTGGTCATTTTGGTGCCGCATTTGGGGCAGGCCTGCTGGTAGCAGGGCACGCCCCGCTGGTGCGGCACAACAGCTCTGCAATTCGGGCATACGCAGTTGCCGACGGGGCCGGCAGCCCGTGGGCCGCCCATGCGCCCGCGGCCACCGGGGCGGCCGATGCCTCCGCCCGCACCCATGCCTCTACCCGTTCCCGCACCTTGTCCTGTCGGGCCTGTTCCGTCTCCTCTGGGCATAACTAGCTCACTCCTTCTTGCACGTATTGGCTGCTCACTATTTCTTCAATTCGCTTGTACATCTGTACCAAATCATCTCGCCATTGCGGGCGGGCCTCTGCCAGCGTCTCGCCCCGCGAATAGGCTTCGGCGATCTCTCTGCGCTGCGGAATACGCATGAGTATTTCGAGACCCTCAGCCGCGCAGTAATCGTCCACGCCCTGGTTGCCGACCCCGTCCCTGTTTATGAGTACGCCGCAGGGCACGCCGATCCGCTCGCACGTGTCCACGGCATCCTTCAGATTGCTGAGGCCAAAGGGTGTCGGCTCGGTGACGAGAATGCAGTAGTCCGTGTCCTCGACCGTTTCCTGCATCGGGCACGCTGTCCCGGGCGGGGCATCGAGTATGTTTATCCGCTCCGGAATGATTCGCTCCTTCACCGCCTTGGTGACAGGCGTTGCTCGCTGGTCGCCGACATTGAGATAGCCGGTCACAAAATCTATCTGTTCCGCAACGCAACCGGCTCTGACCACTCCCACCTGGCGCTGCACTTCGGTAATCGCCCCAACTGGGCACACGTAGGCACAGGCCCCGCAGCCGGCGCACAGATCGTAGAAGGTCAGCACTGCTTGTCTGATGACAGCGATGGCGCTGAACTGGCAGGCCTTGGCGCACTCCCCGCAGCGGGTGCAGATATCGAGGTTCACCTCTGGAACGAGGACGTGAACCGGTGATTCGCTGCTGATTTCCGGCTGTAGCAGCAGATGGGCGTTCGGCTCCTCCACGTCACAGTCAATGATCTGAACCTCTCCGGGATAGTCGTCATTGAGGGCCAGGGCAAGGCTCGTTGCCACCAGGGTTTTCCCGGTTCCGCCCTTACCCGCTGCTATTGATATACTCAGCCTTGGTGTTTCCGTCTGTGACATCAAATACGCTCCTGTTCGACCTCAGGTTCAACTGCTCGACTCAGCCTCGGCGTTTCGCACCAGCATCAAGTTGGGCATTGGGATCCTCGAGCTCCTGCAATTCCCCGTTCTCCAGCTTTGCGACCGCGCTTGCCACGTTGCCGCCCGCTCCGGCATACACGGCAATGCCACCTTGCTTGAGCGCAGCGAAGGTGTTGGGCCCGACCAGGTTGGATATAACCGCCTCTGCGCCGGCGTTGGCTATTACTTGAGCCGCTGCCACGCCCGCTCCGGTTCCTGCCAGCGCGCCGGGGTTCTCGAGCCCCTCAGCCGTCATCGTCTCGGTGTCAACGACGACGAAATAGGGGCAACGACCGCACCGGGGGTCCACAGATGAACCCAGGTCCTTGCCTTTTGAACTAACCGCCACTTTCATTGCGCAGCCCTCTCTTGGTCAGCACTCAGCAGCCTACTCGGCCTCCGACTGCAATTGTTTGATATACTCGTCAATCCACTCAAGTTGCTGTTGCAACATGGCGAGTTGCTGCTGTAGGAACCCGCGCTGCATCTCCATCATCTGCAGTTCGTACTCAACCATTTGCTCAGGCGACACTGGGGCCATTGGCCCGTAGGCCCCGCCCCACATTGGTGGCTGCATCATCCCGGGATAAGCAGGGGGCATATGCCACGGGCCCTGCTGTGGCATCCCATAGCCCTGCGGCGGCATCGGCCCCTGCGCCTGAGGATCAGACGGTGGCGCCTGCTGAAAGCCTTGCCCCATGCCGCGACCCATACCTTGGCCCATACCTTGCCCCATGCCGCGGCCCATTCCGCCACCCATACCGCCACCCATACCAGCGCCCGCGCCGGCCCCAGGAGCAGCCGCACCGCCGGCGACGCCAAAGTGGGATCCGACGGTAGGATCGCCTACCTGTTGAGCCTGTCCGCTGACGACGGCTTCTACCGCTTCGCGCACGGTGCCACCGGCGAACTGATACAGCGCCAGGCCGGCTGCGCTCAGCGCACCGTAGGCGTTAGGGCCGTAGTTGCCGGCGACTACCGCCTCGGCGCCGGAGTTGCCCACCATCTGCGCGGCTTGAATGCCGGCTCCGGAACCCGCCTGTGTAGCGGGGTTCTCGATTGCTTCAAACTCCATCGTCTCGCTCTCAACGATCACGAAATACGCACAGCGCCCGAAGCGCGGGTCCATCGCTGCTTCCACATTGTTGCCACTTGCTGATACCGCAATTTTCACGAAGATCTCCTCCTGTTTTTTCCTCATGTTCTCATAGTTCAATACAAGGTACTGCTTCTGGACTCCTCAGGCCATTTCACTGACCGGCTCATCTACGTCTAGCTCTCCTCTGTGTGGTGGCAGGGATTGCTTCCATCAGTCGTCAGTCTGCCCCAGGCCAGCGCCTCGATAACTTCATTGAGGCTACCGGACACTCCGGTGATCGTCTGAATGTCGAATTCGTCAAAGACTTGTTGGGCTCTCGGTCCCATGCCGCCGGCGACAATGCACTCTACGCCCATTTCATTGAGCATCTTTGGCAGTGCGCCGGGCTCGTGACCCGGGTTTGGCACATTCTCCCGCTCTATGAGTTCCCCGTCAACGATCTCGGCGATCTCGTACCCTTCACAGCGGCCGAAATGTGGGGCTACTTGGTGTCCGTCGCAGGCTAATGCCACTTTCATGTTTTGCTCCGTCCGTCTATATGTAATTTGCATATACAGGAAGAGAAATTTCTTTGGCGCCACGACTACAAATCGGCACATAGCTGGGCAAAATAGACCATCGCACGTCCCCGCTGCTCCAGAACTGCGGCCCACCTCTTCAAATGCGCTAGCCCGGCTGGCGTCAGTTGGTATATCCTTTTCGCCGGCCCGCTGGCGCTCGGCGCCCAACTCGATACTACGTAGCCGACTTCCTCGAGGCCTCTCAGGGTACGGTAGATAACGCCTGCGTCAATTGCGGCGTCGGTTATGGCGAAGTCGTTTGCAGCCGCCAGGAACTGATATCCATAGTGCGCCTGATCCGTGGCGAGCAGGTACAGCAGCACCGGCTCGACCAGCCGCGAGAGGTTGCTGGCTATGACGGCAAGCGGATCCTGGGCGCTTCGTTGTCCACGTCGTCCTCTTTTGCGCATCGTGGCCCCTCTATATGTACTTTACATATAGCTTACTTTACCCCGCTTGTCAAGAGCTAAACACATTTTTTTGCTTCTTTTTTCTCAATCGAGCCTGCGAAGTTGTGTAAAGAGCCATTTTCGGGTATAATATATGCGACAGACTGCAGCACAGTGGGGGCGAATGGGCTCGACGTGATGCAGGGCTAGTCGAGATAGCGAGCCGAGATCGCCGCAATCTCGTTAAACACGGCACAAACACAACTGCCAATGATATGGCACTGGCTGCTTAAGTAGTGGCCATGTCTGCCTCGCTTCGCTGATCGGGCGGGGACAGGCATCAGCAAGATCGGCTACCCGGACGGTTGAGGCTCCAGTGGCTTTCCGGGGAAACTCTCAAGTGAGCCGGCCGGGCTAGGCCCCGTGCGCGAGGGCCGCCCGCGCTGTAATAAATCGCACACTACGCTCGTAGAAGTCTTGGCGGCCCCATTGCGGACGCGGGTTCGATTCCCGCCGCCTCCACCATTCGACGCGCTTTGCGCATCGAATGGTGCCCTGAGCTTGTCGAAGGGCACCGTGCACCAAGCTACTCGCTTCGACGAAATGCGACCGCATGATGGGACCCCACTATCTGTACATCTTACAGTGCGCAGACGGCAGTTACTACGTAGGCTCGACCGACCAACTGGACGAACGTATCAAAGCCCACAATCACGGGCGTGGCCCAAAGCACACGGCTCGCCGAAGACCGGTGCGACTGGTTTATACCGAGGCACATGAAGACGAATCTGCTGCCATGGAACGCGAACGGCAGATCAAGCGCTGGAGCCGTGCGAAGAAAAGAGCCTTGGTTCAAGGGGACATCAGCTTGCTGAAGCGGCTGAGCAAGAGCAGAGGTTCGTCATAAGGATCTCCATCACACCTGTGCTCTCCAACGCCAATAGAATTCGGTACACCTCGAAGCTCAGTTTTCCCAGCGCGTGTTTTCGGACGCGCTTTTTTACTCTGCAGTCAGGCGCTAGCGGCTTGCAGGTGTTTTACCCCTTCACGTATAATCTATCCTCGGATTGCTGGACATCACTTTTCTATTGGAAGGGCGCGAATAGTGCTGCGTGTTGACGGACGCGAGAACGATCAGTTACGGGACTGCACTCTTACCCGCCACGTGAACAGGTATGCAGAAGGTTCCTGTCTGGTATGCGTGGGACACACCCGGGTTTACTGCACGGCCTCGGTGGACAATCGCCAGCCGGGATTCCTGCTCAATACTGAGCAGGGCTGGGTGACGGCGGAATATGGCATGTTGCCGCGTGCGACGTCGGAGCGCGAAAGGCGAGAGGGCGGTTTGGGCGTTGGCGGGCGGACCCACGAGATACAGCGCGTCATCGGACGCAGCCTCCGAGCCGTAACGGACCTGCACAAGCTGGGGCCCAGGACGATCCGGCTCGACTGCGACGTACTGCAGGCCGACGGTGGCACGCGCACTGCCAGCGTGGTCGGAGCCTTTGTGGCCCTGGTCGAAGCGTGCGCCTGGCTGCAGGAGAAGAAGGCAATCAAGGCCTGGCCACTTCACTGCGAGTGCGCTGCGACGTCTGTCGGTATCGTTTCCGGCGAGGTCCTGTTGGACCTTTGCTATACTGAAGATTCCCAGGCCGTGGTGGACATGAACGTCGTGATGACATCCCGCAAACAGCTTATTGAAGTTCAGGGGACCGCAGAGGGCCGACCGTTCACCCGCGAGGAACACGATAAGATGCTCGATCTGGCGTGGTCTGGAATCCAGAGGCTATGCGAGCAGCAGAAAGCGGCGCTGGCCGGTGTCGGCCCATACGCCGAGACATAGGACAATTGATGGACGAGCACGGCCTAGCAAAGCGACTAGTAGTGGCCTCCCGCAACGCGGGAAAAGTGGTCGAGATAAGGCAGCTTCTGGCCGGCTACGCTGTCAAAGTAACTGGTCTGAATGATCTGAGTGATTCATCGGCTCCAAGCGAACCTTATGATACGTTTGCAGACAACGCCCGGCACAAGGCGCTGCAGCTCACCGAGCGTACGGGTATGGCAGCTCTGGCAGATGATAGCGGCCTGCAGGTGGACGCCCTCGGCGGACGACCGGGGGTGTACTCCAGCCGCTACGGCAGCGATGACAGGCAACGTATAGAGAAGCTCTTGGCCGAACTGGCCGACGTTCCCGACGAGCGCCGGGGCGCGTGTTTCGTGTGTGTCATCGCCATCGCGTACCAGGGACAGGTAGTGGGTGTCTGGGAGGGCGAGTGCCAGGGCGTCATTCTTCGAGAACCACGCGGAAACCGAGGATTCGGCTACGACCCGATATTCTATTATCCGCCGCTACACTGCACGTTCGCTGAAATGTCAACTGAACAGAAGAACGAGGTAAGTCACCGGGGCCGGGCATTGCAGGCGATGCTTGAGGCCTTGCGGGGCGGACACCTGCTCGGCCGGCTACTCCGGTGAAGTCGCCGAGCACGCCCGGCTGATCCTCTGGCGTGCGACCGGGAAGTACTGCTTATGGCTGACAGGATGCCAACCGAGCCCGACGTCTTGGGCGAAGAGATGGCGCTGGACGCGGGGCGTGAGAAGCTTACAATTCTCCAGATTATCACGCCCAAGCGCTACTCGGGTGCCGAGCGCTCCATGACGTATCTTTCCGAAGCTCTGGTCGCCCGCGGGCACCGTGTAGTTGTGGCGTGCAAATACAACGAGTTGATGCTGCAGGAGTTGCACAAACGCGGCGTCGAAGCCCATGTATTGCCGATCCGTGGCAAGCTCAATCTGGCCGCGCCGTTTGTCATCGCCAAGTTTGCCCGCCGCATCGGCGCAGAGGTAATTCATACTCATCTTTCGACCGCCGGCCTGTGGGGCAGTCTCGGTGCAAAGATCGCCGGAGTACCGTGTGTGGGGCATGTTCATTGGCTTAATCACAAGCACTGCTACGTGTTTGCCGATCGCTGGGCGACCTGCAGCTACGGCGTGAGGAAACATCTCATCGCCCAGGGCATTCCCGGCGAGCGTATCGAGGTTGTATATAACGGCCTGGATGAGCGGCAGTTTGCCTGGCCTGCGGACGGCTCGGCCGCACGGGAAAAGCTCGGTTTGCGACCGGATCAGCCAGTCATCGGCGTCGTCGCCCATCTCTCCGCACACAAAGGCCACGCTTACCTGGTGCAGGCGATGTCGCGGCTGGTGGACAGGTTCGACGACATCTGCTGCCTATTGATCGGCGAGGGCAAGAACGAGGCGCGGCTGCGCACGATGGTAAGCCAGCTTGGGCTTGATAGACACGTCAGGTTCTTGGGCTACCGCCACGATGCTGTCGAGCTGATCAAGGCGTTAGACGTGGCGGTATTGCCCTCGCTACAGGAGGGGCTCGGCATCGTCCTGATAGAGGCTGGCTTTCTGGGCAAGCCGGCCGTAGCCAGTAATATTGACGGCATCAACGAGGTGATTGTGGACGGCGAGACCGGCGTACTCGTGCCCCCAGGCGATGCTGATGCCCTTGCCGTTGCCATAGACGCGCTGCTGGAGGATGCCGACTGGGCGCAACAGTTGGGGCGTCAGGCCCGCGCGCGGATGGAACAGATCTTTACTCTTGACGCAATGGCGGAGAGAGCGGAAGCAGTTTATTACGAGGTCATAGGTGAGTACCAGCAGCGCAAGTGCAGGTCGGCCATTTGAGACCACAGTGCTGTCTTGTCGCCCGTTGGCAGGATAAATCATTTTCCCGGCGGAGGCCCTGAGCTTGCCGAAGGGTCTGCACGAGACCTCATTCTGGCGTGCGTCAGGCCTGGGTGAGGGCTCGGGGGTTAGGAAATGTCGTCGCGTGGCACAAGCTCTCCAGCCTGTGGGCCGTTGCCAGGGCGGTGAGAGGGCAGCTCGACAAACTGGAGTCGAAACTCGACACCATCTAAGCATTTTCAGTCTGGGTGCGGAAGGCGGACCATGAGGGTCTGGGTGTTATCCGGCAAGGTACTGCTCGCGATCGGATCGCTGGCGGTAGGGCTGACGATTTACGTGATGTCACCCTCCGCGAAGATGATACCGGTTGGGTACTGGACCGCGATAGCGGTTTACATCGTGGCTGCTGAACTTTCCTGGTATCTGGCCGAGGTACAGAGCTTGCGGCGGCCCCGTCTCCTGGGCCAAGCCGGATTGAGGGCTGTCAGCCGGACTGAGTACCGTGTCAGCGATAGGTTCACAGGCTCTGTGGCGACCCTCAGTGATGGCTTCTTGGATGTCGGTGCAGACAGGGATGTTGAACGCGACATCCAGGCCAGCCTCCTCAGCTCTCTTACCCATCCGGGCTCCGATAACCGGTTCGAACTGATCGTAGGGCCACCGGGTGTCGGCAAGACCACACTATTGCACCGATTGGGCTTTGAGCTGTTGAAACGCAAGTACCCGGTCTGTATGCTCAGTGGCAAGGCAACGGTGGCGGGAGGGGCTCCCGAAGCCTTGCGCGCGCTGGCAAGAGGGGCCCCCAGAGTCTTTATCATCATAGACGACATCGAACTCCAGCCCGCCGTTGGCAGCCTTCTCGAGATGGTGCTCGAGGGCGACGATGGAATTACCATTGTGGGCACCTGCTCGCAGCAGGCATACGACGCCGTGCTCCGAGGCAGTGGCGTCAGCACTGTGGCCCCGCGCGATCTTATCTCTCTGGGCACATTGCACCATCTGCGGCTTACACCCCGCGAA
This sequence comes from Candidatus Zipacnadia bacterium, assembly GCA_029821145.1. Classification (GTDB taxonomy): domain Bacteria; phylum Armatimonadota; class Zipacnadia; order Zipacnadales; family UBA11051; genus UBA11051. The sequence goes on along the minus strand of JALGTY010000022.1, from coordinate 6,695 downwards.
ATTCAGGCGCTTCAGGAGAAGGTCGCGCGCGAGGCATCGGCTCGTCCTGATGTCATCACGCTACAGCGGCAGGCGCTGGCAGCCGGTGTTACCGACTTGCTTGGGCTCACCATGAGCCTCAGGCACGGTTTTCGGCCGGCAGTCTTTGCCCTGTCGGCGCTTGATGAGCTGAATAAGGCAGAAAGCAACGTATTGTGCGGTCTGTGCATCGCCTCCCTATGCGGCCGCGCCATCGCCTACGATGATCTGGCCGCCGCCTTCGACCAGAGCTTTCCGTCGTGCTTGAACGGGATTGCGAAGGCCGGCTTGGCCGTAGTGCACGACGGGAAAGTGTACGGGCCCCATCCCGCTATCGCAATGATCTTGCTCAAAATGCCGGACCTCGCACGTGATGCTAACCCGTTGGAGATTGCCGGTAGCACGTTGCACGCCCTGTTCGCACGTGACAGACATCTCGCCGATGCCGTCATGCGTGGAGTGCTTTATAACCTTGATGGTGAATTCGCCGCACGACTATGGACCCGTTGTAGGGACACCTGGATCAGTGCCGCGGATCAGCTTTCCCCATCAGAGATACTCGAGATGCTTGTGCCGACCCTGAGTGTGGCCGGCGATCACAAGTTAGCTGCTGAGCTATGCAGGCAATACTTGGCAGATGACCACCTGGCCGATCGCGCATCTTTCCAACTCGGTTTGTGCCTCTACCATCTCGGCAGCTACAGCGCCGCCAGTGAGATCTTCGAACGCTTGCTTGCTCAGGAACCCTATGTCATGACCGCCCGCCTCAACTGCGCCCTCACCGATATTGGCCAGGGCCGATACAAAGAGGCCGAGGATTGCCTTCAAGCCATCCGGTGGGCCGACGCGCGCCTTCCCGGCCTTCATCACCTGCTCGGCTATCTGGCCGAACTCCAGGGCCAGACGGAAACCGCAATGGATCAGTATGAGGAGGCCCGCGCCGAGTACTGGTATGACAACGCAGCGCTGCGCAAGCTCGCGACCTTGAAGATGTTGACCGGCTCTGCTAAGGACGCCATCAGGCTCTATGAGGCCGGCCTGCAGCAGGACCCCGACCATGTCCAGCACTACGGCGGCTTGGCCGTGGCTCACCACTTGGCGGGAAACACGCGTCGGGCACTGGTGCAGAGCGCCCGCGCCATTCAGGCCGGCATTGATCCCGCTCTGGCGCGCAAGGCCGTCACTCGCGCATACATGGAGTATGGCCTTTACGAACAGGCACTCGCCGAGCTGAGAAACTGCCTCATCTACATGCCCGATGATAGTGAAGCGCAAGTCTTGCTAGCTCAGTGTCTGCGCAACCAGAACGACCTCATCGGCGCCAAGGAGGCCTTGGAGAAAGCTGTCGCTCTCGAGCCGCAATCCGTCACCGGCAAACAGGAGCTGGTCGGCTGTCTGCGCGACATGCAGGACTACGACGCGGCCGCGGCGATAGTTGAGCAGATCCTGACTTCGCAGACTGCCACCTCTGATATCTACCTCCTGGCGGCGACGATAGCTGCCAACCAGGGCGACGCACAGCTCCAGGCTCAGAGGGCCGCACTCGCTGTCGAAGCCGGTGACGAGAGTGGCTGGGCGTGGTTTATTAGCGCCGAGGCGCTAGGCGGTCAGCAGGCGGCAGACAGTTACGAACGGGCGGCCAACCTGCTCGCTCAAACCGCCGTCACCGGCACGCGCGTCCACAGCGCGGCGGCATACCAGGCGATCGCGACATGCAGACAGAAGCTGGGGGACAAGGCCGCCGCACGTATAGCAGCCGTCCGCGCGAACAAGAAGATAGTCAGTGACCACTACAGCGGAGAGCCGGTATTCTCCGCGCTGCTGTTACGCAGCGTGCCCGGCGGCGAGTTCCTCCAGCAGCTTCGCCAATTCGGCCTGGAAGGCGAACAGTAATTCCGGTCGGCTTAGTGGTAGCCGGTCGGGTCCTCCGGGTCATTGATCGAGCGCACCAGGTGGGCGTAGGTGTTGCCGAAGTAGAAGTCGCTTACCCAGGTGCCGGGCGGGATGGCTTCATCAATAGCGTCGAGTTCATCCTGCGTGAATGTGATGTCGGTGGTCGCGAGCGCGGCGTGCAGGTGCTCGATGGTGCGCGGGCCGACGATCGGGCAGGTGATGCCCGGGCGCTGTTGCAGCCACGCATGCGCCATCGCAGGCAGGTCAATGCCCTTGCCTTCGGCGATGGGAATCAGCTTCTCCACCAGGTCAAGCGCCTCATGCGTGAAGCGGTTGTTGGTGTCCGGGTCGGCACCTGACCAGCGGTGGCCTTCGGGAATCGGCTGGCCCTTGCGGTACATGCCGGTGAGCAGGCCGTAGGCCAGCGGTCCCCACGGAACGATGCCGATGCCGTGGCGCATGCAGGTCCAGACCAACTCCATCTCGATGCCGCGGTCGCACAGTTGATAGGGCGGCTGCTCGGCGACGATGCGCGGATAGCCCCATTTCTCACTCAGTGCGAGCGCCTCCATAATCAGCGGCACCGGCCACTTCGAGGTCCCGACGTACAGAATCTTCCCCTGCTTGACGAGGATGTCGAGTTGGTCAAAGATCTCATCCATCGGCGTGGTGATGTCCACGATGTGGAGGTAGAACAGGTCAATGCGGTCGGTCTGCAGGCGCTTGAGGCTGGCTTCAACTGCGCGGGACAGATGGTAGCGGCTGGCGCCGTGGTCGTTTTCTCCTTCGCCCATGCCGGCGACGGCTTTGGTGGCGAGGACGATGTCGTCGCGCTTACCGTTTTCCTTGAGCGCCCGGCCGATGAACTCCTCCGAGACGCCGCGGCCATAGCAATCGGCGGTGTCAATGAAGTTGATGCCCGCGTCGAGAGCTTCGTCAATCATCTGGTGCGCGGTCGGCTCGTCGGTGACGCTGCCGAAATTCATGGTGCCGAGACAGAGCTGTGAAACTCTGGTTCCGGTGCGGCCAAGCTGTCTGTATTCCATGAGCTCCTCCTGGTGTTAAGTTTCATCAGGCCAATGATCTAGTATCCCAGCGGGTTGTCTGAGTTGATGGCATTGCGCATACGGGCATAGACGTTGCCGTCGTAGTAGTTGCTGACCGCGGTTCCCGGCGGCGCGAATTCATCAATCTTGTCCAGCTCTTCCTGCGTCAGTTCGATTTCGGTGGCCTTGACCGCCGCCTGGACATACTCGACTTTGCGCGCGCCGATGATCGGTGCGGTGATGCCGGGCCGCTGCAGCAGCCAGGCATGACACAGATCCGGCAGCGTTATGCCTCTGGCCTCCGCAAGCGGTATCAGGTTCTCGATGAGGTCCAGGGCCTCATTGGTGAGACGGCTGTCCTTGGACGGGTCCACGGATGACTTGCGATGGCCCTCGGGGAAGGGCTGTCCCTTCCGATACGCGCCCCCGAGGATACCATTGGCCAGTGGTCCCCAGGTGCACAGCCCGATGCCGTGGCGCATGCAGGTCCAGACCAGCTCGTTTTCGATGGCTCGGTCGCACAGGCTATACGGCGGCTCCTCGGCGACGATGCGCGGGTAGCCGTACTTCTCGTGCATCATCAGGCCTTCCATAATCAGCGGCACCGGCCACTTCGAGGTCCCCACGTACAGGATCTTGCCCTGCTTGACGAGGATGTCGAGCTGGCCGAAGACCTCGTCCAGCGGGGTGGTGATGTCCACGATGTGCAGGTAGAACAGGTCAATGCGGTCGGTCTGCAGGCGCTTGAGACTGGCTTCAACGGCGCGGCTGAGATGATAGCGGCTGGCACCGTGGTCGTTAGGGCCGGGGCCCATGGTTGCCACGGCCTTGGTTGCCAGGACGATGTCATCGCGCTTGCCGTTTTCCGCCAGCGCCTTGCCCAGGCGCTTCTCCGATTCACCGGCGCCGTAGCAGTCGGCGGTGTCAATGAAGTTGATACCCAGATCAATTGCCTCATTGACAATGGCTATGAAGGTCTCCTCATCCGTCAGACTGTCAATCATCAAGCCGAGACAAAGTTCTGAAACTCGTGTGCCGGTACGTCCTAGCTGTCGGTACTCCATGACTTCCTCCTTATTCTTATTGCGTAGGTCGGGCTTCCCAGCCCGACATTACCTACCTGGAGACGGCAGATTGTCTAGAACGCCCCCAGCGCCTCCGGCTTGTTGACGGCGCGGCACATGCGCTCGTAGAGAGTGCAGTAGTTGGTGATATTGTCGCCCGGCGGGATGGCCTCATCCACCTGATCCAACTCTTCCTGGGTCAGCTCGATCTCTGAGGCCCTGACTGCCGAGCGCAGGTGCTCGACCGTGCGCGGACCCGCTATCGGGGCGGTAATCCCCGGCCGCTGCATCAGCCAGGCCAGCGAGAACTCCGCCAGCGTTACACCCCTGGCCTCGGCCAGCGGGATCAGCTTCTCGACCAGGTCCATAGTCTCTTCGGTGTAGCGGTTGTGGCCGTCCTTCTGTCCGATCTCTTTGAACTTATGGCCTTCGGGGGCCGACTGACCTTTGCGATATACGCCGCTGAGGATGCCGCCTGCCAGCGGCCCGAATGGCACGATGCCGATGCCGTGACGCATGCACGTCCAGACCAGTTCCATTTCGATGCGCCGGTCGGTGAGGTTGTACGGCGGCTGCTCAGCGACGAATCGGGGCAAGCCGTACCTTTCGCTGAGTGCCAGTCCTTCCATAATCAGCGGCACCGGCCATTTCGAAGTTCCCACATAGAGAAGCTTGCCCTGGCGGACGAGAATGTCCAGAGTGTCCATAATCTCATCAATGGGAGTGGTGATGTCGGTGATGTGCAGGTAGAACAGGTCAATGCGATCGGTCTGCAGGCGCTTGAGGCTGGCTTCGACGGCGCGGGTGAGATGGTAGCGGCTGGCGCCGTGGTCGTTAGGGCCCTCGCCCATGGTGGCCACGGCCTTGGTCGCCACCACCACATCGTCGCGGTGCCCGTTGTCCTTGAGGGCTATGCCAAGGTACTCCTCGGAGCCGCCTCGGGCGTAGCAGTCCGCTGTGTCTATGAAGTTGATGCCGCTGTCAATTGCCTCATCAACGATGCGTTTTGCCTCGTCCAGATCCGTGCTCCCGACGAAGTTCATCGTTCCCAGGCAGACCTTTGAAACTCGCGTACCAGTACGGCCAAGCTGTCTGTATTCCATTTGCGACCTCCCAGAGATAAAGCGATACTGTTTGTGTATTGAGCAAGAATCCATACGATTGGCCCGTATGCTCAGGCTACCTTCGATGCCAGGATATGGATTCCTCCTACAGGGGGAAATAATTGCGGAAGATTGGGGCAGGAAACCCCTGCACAGATAACGAAGATGATGTTGGACAGGCTCTTTGAGAACATGCTATGCACTAGCACGTGTGGCAGGGAGGTAGTGTTATGCGTAGGGTGATGACAAGTCTGATCTTCGTAGCTTTGGTACTTGCACTGGCGACAGGTGCGGCCGCCCGCATTATCAATGTGCCGGGAGACGCGATGACTATCGGGCAGGCCATTGACATGTACGCGCGCGATGGCGACGAGATAGTAGTGGCGCCCGGCACCTATAACTACAATTTCGGGATTCGAAAAGCCGTGACGGTCCGCAGTACCAATCCGCAAGACCCGGCGGTGGTGGCGGCTACCGTGCTGAGGGGGAGGACGTATGAGAGGCCTGTGGTGGTCTTCGAGTGCGCAGGTCGGCACGCAGCGAAGCTGGAGGGCTTTACCATTACGGGCGGAAGCGAAACGGAGGGAGGACACTTTCGCGGCGCAGTCCGCTGCATCACTGGAAGCGCCGAAATCTCCCACAACGTCATCACCGGAAATGAGACCAGCGGGATTGTGTGCGAATCCGGCTCTGAAGTCCATATACATCACAACACAATCACCAACAACACCGGCAGCGGCATCTACTGCGAACAGTCCACTGCCAATATCGAGCACAACACCATAGTCAACAACACCGGCCGGGGCATTTACTGTGAAGAGTCCACTCCCTGTATCGAGCACAACACGATAGACAACAACTCCGGCGGCGGCATTGACTTGCGAAATTGCCAGGCGGACCCAGCCGGGCCCTCGTGGTCTATCTCTCACAATATCATCACCCGCAACAGTGCGACGGAAGGTGGAGGCATCCGTTGTGAGGATAGCAACTCGGATATGAGTTTCAATACGATCGTCTATAACGACGCCGGCTCTGGCGCGGGAATCTACGTATCAAGCAGTCGCACCGTGCGCATCCACCACTGTATCATCTACTCCAACACAGGCCGCGGTGGGGGGGTCTATGTAGCGGGCTCAGCGTGGGGGTTTTCCATTGACCACTGCGACGTACATGGCAATCGCAACCGCAACTATGAGGGCATATCGGACCAGACAGGCAGCAACGGCAATATCTCTGACAACCCTATGCTCGTTCGTCCTTCGAGGACCTCGACAGGCGCGGACTATCATCTGATGTCCAAGGTCGGCTATTGGGATCCCGGTACCGAGTCGTGGAGGACGAGCTATGCCCAGAGCGCTTGTATAGATGCCGGTGACCCGGCACTCGGCACTCGGAATGAGCCCCAGCCGAACGGTGGCGTCATCAATATAGGTGCCTATGGCGGGACTGCGGAGGCCTCGAAAACGCCGTTGAGAATGAGAATCCATCCGCGTCCGGGCATCAAGATAGGGCCGAGGATACCGAGGATACCGCTCCCGTAAAGCGTGAATTTCGGAATGAGGTCAGTCGGC
>JALGTY010000295.1 GCA_029821145.1 Candidatus Zipacnadia bacterium | reverse complement strand
ACGGGAGGAATAACCGAGATCAAAGAGATGTACTTGGATACAGCACTGGTGGCAGATGGCGAAAGCGCCTGTCTGATAGTCGTACCCGATGACGAGGCATATATGCCTGTTGCCGAAAAGCTGTCTGCGGGCATCGAGGCTGCGTACGGTGTGGCTCCGCGTATTCGGAAAGCTGGGCAGGTCAGCCGGGAAGAGGCAGAAGGCACGCACCTGATTGCACTGGGCGTGTTCGCGAACAATCACATCGTCGAACAGCTCTACTTCGACGAGTTCGTCCTGTGTGACTACTACTGGCCCGGCGGCGACGATAGCTACGTCATTCGGACCGTACACAACCCGTGGCTGACCGGCAAGAACGTCATCTACCTCGGCAGTACACAGCCAGCCGCATGTGAGGCTGCGGTCGAGCATTTCATTGGTATGCTGCCTGACTACCCCGACGGGGTGGTCGGCCCTATCATAGAGGTGGTGCAGAATGGCCAGGGACCTGAGCCTCCGAGTGAAGAGGCAATAGCAGATGCGGAAAAGTACTTGACCGAAGCAGCTTCGCAGACGCGTGTCTATTCGCGCGCTCAGGACTATTGCAACAGGTACTTCATCACCGGGCAGCCGGCTTGGGCCGACCTGTTCCTCAAGGCGTTGAGGCGGATTGACGAAATGCACCGGACACAAGGGGCTGTGGCCGCGACCGCCTGCTGCCAGTGGCTGTTCCACTGGTTCGACGCCATCGAGGAGGGCCCGGCCTTCAGCGAGCAACAGCGCCGCGAATTGACGGAGTTGATGTACCGCTTCTCCACGCGCCAGCGTTATACCGACAAGCCGCTTGAGCCCCTGAAGCGATCGTACGGCAACACCATCATGAGCTCGGCCTACGCTGCCCTGTACTGGTCGCGGTACTATCCCGACCTCGAGCTCGGCAAGTTGCTGTTGAGCAACATGGACGAATTCTACAAGCCGGACATGCAGGCATGGAAGCCGCCCGAAGATTGCCCCCGCTATGGGCAGCTCACAGTTGTCCGCAGCTTCAGATGGGCGTTACATCGTCCCGACCACAGCTACATCGAGAATGGCCTGCTCAAGCAGATAGCCGATTACTACATGCTCATCACCAACAATCTTGGCAACTGCTCCGGCTTCGGGGACTACTCCGGCCTGCGCGGTCAGGCACATCTGGTGGAGGTCTATCCGCTGGCTGCCTGGATGTATAAGGACGGTCGCTACCTGTGGTGGTGGGATCACTTCGCCAAAGGCGTGAAGAACCCGAGTTCGTCATTCTATCGGCCGCGCGGTCAGGGCTTGATAGGCTGGGTGCCGCCGGAGGTGCTGGGCAGGGAACGGCCGGATGACCTGCTGGGTATCACCCGCGCCCCCTTGGATCAGTGGATATACGACCGACGCAACTACGAAGAGGAGCGCGCCTTTCCCATTGACGAGTGCTTTGACAAGGTGTCGTTGCGCGCCGGTTTCGAGCCTGATGAAGAGTATATGTGCATCAGCGGCTTCAGTTGGGGCTATCATTCTCATCCCGACGCCAACGCCATCGTCAACTTCACCGACGACCATCAGACGCTGCTGTATGATGACGGTTACATGGTCGCCCAGCCGAGCGAGCACAACACCGTCATCGTGCTCAAAGACGGCTGGACGACAGGGGTACCGGAGCTCTCTCAAGTGGTTGCAGAGGCTGACTACGCCGATATCGGGATATTCAAATCGCGCCTCAGTGACTACAACGGTGTGGACTGGGACCGGTGCGTCATCTGGCCCAAGTCCAGATACTTCCTGGTCATAGACGATCTGCAGGCCACCGCGAGTGGCAGCTATGACTTACAGTGCATCTGGCGCGCTCTTGGCAAGACCGATCTTCAGGGCCGCCGCTGGGTCAGTGACAACCCGCCGGCAAAGTTGAACCTCGTCATCTGCTCGGACGCCAACCTCGCCCAGAAGCCCTCCGCGGGGACTAGTATCAACGCGCCTCCATTCCCGGCGGATAAGGCGCGGCGGTTGGTCGAGAGCGTGGGCGTTGAACTGCAGCCCGGAGAAAGCTACCAGTTTGCCAATCTTCTCTACAGCACGCCGGACACCGGCCAAGTCCAGCATGTCGAGGCCTTACGTCTAGGCCAGACTACCACATATGTGATTGACGACGACGGGACCCCGGCTGTGGCGGGCATCACCGCCAGCGAGGGGATCGAGGGGCTGCGGATAGAGGCTGCGGCCTTCCATTTGGCGGACAACAAGCTCACGGCCGCCGGAGCAACCGCGCTAGGTATCGGCGACATCCTGGTGTCTGCCGACGCTCCCGTGAACTTGCAGGCTGATCTGACCACCGGCAAAACGCTGGTAGAAAACAAGCTGCCGGTGCAGCTCACGATTGCCGGTGAAGGACAGGTACAAAAGAAGTTGCGGCTTAATCCTGGGCGGCACACTCTCAGCCTGCCGGCACCCAGCGCCGCGAGCCTGCAGGGGATAACCGCCCAGTTGCGCGACAAGCTACAGGCTCTGACCGTTGCTCACCCGGCGAAGGAGAGGCCCGCTGTCGGTTCGGGTCAGGGCGTCAGCAGCCTTTGGGAGTACTCCTATCCGATTAGCGCTGAGCAAAAGGAAGCCGCCGGCAAGAGCAGGCATCTGGCTGCTGTGGAGGTCACCGATACTGACGGTGATGGCAAGGCAGAAGCCTACCTGGCGAGCATGGATAACGCAGTGAGGGCAATCGGCCCCGATGGGCAGGAGCTGTGGCGGTACGAGCTTCCTGGCGTAATCCATGATCTTGCGATAGTCGAAGGTGCAGACGGCACTCAGATCGTGGCCGGGGCCGATGACGGAAAGATCTACGCACTGAAGCCGGATGGCTCACTCAACTGGTCGCTCCTGGTGCCGGCGAGGAGCTGGGCAAGGCCTGGCTATCACGAAGGTGACCCGACATTGCACCAGGGCAAGCCAGTGGTCCTCCTGGGCGCTGATCTGGACAATGACGGCGATGAGGAGATCGTGTGTGGCTCCCATTACGGCCACGTGTACGCCTTCGATCGTACCGGCCAACTCCTCTGGGATGATGTCTCGCATACGCCCCATAGTATGTCCAGCGCGGCGGCGTGCGACCTGGATAGCGACGGGAAACTCGAGGTCGTCATTACCAACGTTTACTCATCCGCCCACATTTTCTCCGCGACCGGGCAGAAAATAGGCAGCGCAGGGGGTAGCGGACATGCCGGAGGTACGTGCGTGACCTGTGCCGATGTTGACGGCGACGGCACAGGCGAGATCGCAGTCGGCGACAAACTGGGCATCATCTGGTTGCAGGCTCAGGACGAAGCAGGGAAATGGCGCAGGTCGGGCAACATGCGCAGGTATAATGCCGGCAGCGACATAACCGCTGTGGCCGGCGCCGATCTCACCGGTGACGGAAAGCTCGAAACCGCCGTGGCCTCCAAGAACTTCATCCTGTACGTGTTCGATGCCGAGCGCGAGCCTCTCTGGCACCTGAATCTGGCAGACGTGTGTGTGGGCCTTGATCTGGCCGACGTGACCGGTGACGGGAAGTCGGAGATCATCTGCGGTTGCGAGGACGGACAGGTGAAGATCGTCAGCGCCGAGGGTGAGGTTATCGGCTGGTATCAGGTGAGTGATGCGGTGCGGCGGGTCCGCGCCTGCAAACTGGACGGCAAAGCCGATACCAGCGAGATAATCGTCACCTGCGAGGACGGCACGGTTCATGCCCTGCAGGTGACGCTTCAGTAGGTAGAAGGTCCCCCCTTGGTTTCTCTGATTTCGGGCAGTATCCGGCCACTCGGACTGGAACTGTAGTTATGCAAATCTCTGGTCTGTGGCTCATCCATCTGTAATTGTAGGCGCTGGTACTGTGATGGGCCTTGGGCCGGATGGCCGTGAGTTTGCCTGCAAACTCCCGTCCATGCGGCCCCTCCGAAAGACAACGGCAACAGAGTCGGGCAGGATGCCTAACCCACGCGCTAAAGGGACGTTGCCTTTCGGACTGTGTATGTCAATAGGTAGCTGCCACCGTCGGCGGTTCCAATCATCTGCCCGTAGGTCGGGCTTTCTAGCCCGACGCCGTTGCCGTTCTCCCCTCTCCC
>JALGTY010000294.1 GCA_029821145.1 Candidatus Zipacnadia bacterium | reverse complement strand
ATCACTCACCGCTTTGCTCCGCAAGATGCCGTCGAAGTCTATCGCAGTCTGTACGAACAACGCGAGAACACGCTGGGCGTGCTCTTCGACTGGCAACAATTCACAGAGCAGTAAACCGTCAACAATTGCATACATTGATGCGGAGTTGATAACACAGTGAGCACGACTGAGCACAAATTCCCGATGACCAAGATAGGTGAGCTGGAAGTCTCGCGCCTGATGTGCGGCACCAATTCATTCTTCGGCTATTCACACATCTCCAAAGCCCGCAGCACATGGCTGAGGCGCTACTTCACGCTCGAACGCATCGTCGAGGTCATGCACGCGATGGCTGAAGAGGGCATCAATGCGACCGTTTCGATGCAGCGCGAACCGATGATGCCCCTCGCTCTCGAGCGCCTGGAGAAACTCGGCTACAAGATGCACTGGATCGCCACACCGGGCGGCGCGACCCTCGAGGAACTCAAAGAGGGAATTCGCGAGTCAGCCGACGTTGGGGCGGCAGTTTGCATGCCCCACACCTCCTACACCGATAGCCACCTCAACGTGGCGGAAACCAAAATTGACGGGGCCGAACAGATAAGTGAGCTGATCCGCGAGCTGGGCATGATCCCGGGCTGGTCCACCCACCGTCCGGAGGTCATTACGGTCACTGACGCCGCCGGCTACGACATGGAGACGCGCGGTGGAGACAGACTGGATGCAGCGCGTCATCAACGGAACGCCGAAGACGGTCATCGTCATCAAGCCGCTGGCGGCGGGCCGCATTAATCCTCCGACCGCCCTGGGCTTTGTCTATCAGCACCTGGACCCCCGCCATACGGTCTGCATCGGCTGCATGAGCCCGGAGGAGGCCAAGGAAGACATCGCCCTGGCCCGCGCCTTCATCGCCGGCGAAAACCCGGACGTAGAACTGCAGAAAACCAGGTCGAAGAATACGCTGGAGTGAGCAAGGTTACGGATGAGGGCCTGTCTGGGCACTCATGGAATATGGGCTTGCTGGTCCCCCCGTTGTGGCGCATACCGATACCCGACTGGCTGTTTGGCTGGCGGTCGGCCATGACCTGATAGCCGCGTCCGCCGGAGTTGAGATCGTTTGGCGTCGAGTCGGCCAACAGGATCGTCGCGGCCGGACGAAGATACTCCGACAGCTTCCGGGCAATGTCGGTCGGGCGGTCCTCCATGTCGCGGTTCAGGCCGATTGAGAGGCGGCCGCGGTCGTTCCAGCGCTCCCCGTACCCGCTTTCATCGGCGGCAGAGGGGCAGATGAAGACCTGGGTGTTGTGGACGTATGGCTGCAGGTAGGCCGGCCAGATGAGTTTGTTGGCTTTGTCGCGCGAAGGGATCAGTCGGCCATCGTAGTCCTGGGTTGTCGCGCGAAGGGATCAGTCGGCCATCGTAGTCCTGGGCGTACATGAGCACGCCGAGGCTGAGCTGCTTGAGGTTGGAAAGGCACGCGGTCTGGCGGGACTTCTCCCGAGCGCGTGCAAACACGGGAAATAGGATCGCCGCCAGGATCGCGATAATGGCGATCACGACCAATAGCTCTATCAGAGTGAAGCCGCGTACTGCTTTCATGGTGAGAGTTCCTGGTCCGTAGTCTCGCTCTTCGAGCCACGGAGGCGATTCCAACCGCGAAGCATGCTCCAACCAATCAGGCCCCCAATAATGCCAAACGATGCGTACAGCGCCAGCGTCGGCACCAACGGCAGCCCGGCACGATTGAGCGGCATTCCTGCTACGAGTAGGGCCAGGATCTTGGTCAGTAGCTTGGCGACATGCCCCAGCGCGGCGGCTGCAAGTATCAGCAGGCCGCGTGGGCGGTCGCTCCGTCCGAGGCCGAACGCCTCGATGACCGCCGCCGAGGCCATCACTCCGGCGAATTCCATCGCTCTGAAGCCGCCCAGGCCCGCAGCCATCGCCCCGCCGCATACGGCAGTTGCCACAGCAAAACCGGGCAGACGCCGGCAGCCGGCCAACACCAGCACCGGAATCCACAACACGGCGGAATGGCCCGGCACACCCATAGGCGTCTTGATAACGCCTGCGGTGACAGCCAGCGCCAACGAAAAGCCGAGCAGGGCAGCCGCCTCACGGGCGAAGTCCTGCAGCTTGATGCGATCGGTTGTTGCGAGCGATGTGTCTTGTGACATCAGGTTGTGGTGCGTTCACTCCTCCCGCGACCGGCACATCAACTAGTGCTAATTCGCCGGGAAGTTTTCATGTCCTTCCCGCCCATGCAGCATATACGCCGACTATAAAGAGCGCGCTTGGCCATGCGCCTACTTGTAAACCGCCCGCGGCTGGCCCTCGTGGAACCTGACACTGCCGTCGGCGCACAGATAGTTGAAGGCCTTCTGCGTCTCCGAATGCGGGCCCGGCTTGCCTCGCTCCACGGCATCGGCCATCAGCCACGTTTCAGGCGGCGATTCACTCGTGACCACATGCGCATCCGGCATCCACTTCGGCCAGTCCACCCCGCCGCGGCTGAGATAGCTGTGATATACATAGGGCGGCCCACCCACGGCTTCGCTGGTCGGGCAGAGCAGTTGCTGGGCGGAAATACCGTGCGGCTCCAGCAGCACCAGCAGCTCATCGTAGGTTGCCGCCGGCGTGCTGGTCAGCGGATACGCCCCGTCGTGGTCCTCGGCATAGGCGGCCAGGGCACGGCCAACGTCGGCAAGGCGCTGCGCACAAACCTGCCGCCCGGTGTCAACCGGTTCCGGCACCGGCTCGGCCCGCTGCTCCACGCGGTTCTGCATGCCGGTCCAGATTGCGATAGCCACGGCAGCAAGAGCGGCCAGAACAATGGCGAGCCGTCTCACCTTCTGGTTCGTCTTCACGGCGTAAGACCTCTGCCCTATCATCCAGGGGGCTATTGGTCGCCGGCAACTTCAGCGGCCAGTGTTCGCACTGAGGGTTCGGCAGCGGCGGGCACCTGTATTCCGTCCGCGCCGCCGCCATCGAGCAGGCCAAGCTGCTCGTGAAGCCGTCCGGTGTCGGCGTGGTTATGGATGTACTCGGCCAGCCAGAGCAGGCCCGGCTCACCATAGCCCCCGCAACAGTTGCCCGTGGGTCGGGCATCCTTGCCCGACTCATTGTGTGCGTTTATCAGTGCCACTTTCAGGTTTCCGCAGAAATCGCGCATCTGCTTTGATCGCACGGCGGCGATCTCGCGGCCCAGATCGGTGTTGAGCAGTTCGGCGAGCGCGTCTTTCTGCGGCAGCCATTCATCCATCGCCAGGATGGTGCCTGCGAGCTCCTCACCACGGCCGCTGCGGATGGTGATAAAGCGCCAGGTCGCCACCAGGCCGAAGTTGGCATCAATCAGGTCCGCGTCTCCAAGAATCAGGCTCTCCAGCGGGTGCTGCGGGGTATTGCTTCCGGCATGGCACTCGATGGCGGAGGCAATCGCCTCGACGAAATCCACTGGCAGATGGTAGCGGGGAAGCAGCGTGCGCACTTCGGCCGCGCCGAGTTCGGCGTGCTCGCGGCCCGCATCTTTGCGGATATCATGCAGCAGCGCGGCAAAGCGCACCACTTCCACGTCCGCTCCTACTCGCCGGGCCATCTGTGTTGCCAGGTTGACGACGCGTAGCGTGTGGTCATACGTATAGCCCGGCCAGTGATAGCCCTCACGTCGGGCGGGCCAATTCTCTAACCTCTCTCTGACTAACTCATGCAACTCAGCGTAGATTTCGTCCACTGTCAGTCGCCGTCTCCTGGTACGCCGAGGACCTGGCTCAGCCAGGGCACGGCCAGGTTCTCCTTGAAGCAGTGGTCGGGTGCGTCCACATTGGCGTACTCCAGGTACTCCCACACGCTCATGCCTTCGCAGAGCGGCTCACTATCGTGGATGCGTTTCTCGGGTGTGTCGTAGTTGGGATAATGATGGGCCTCGAAGTTGTCCGGTGCCCCGGCCAGCTCCCAGGCCTTGCGTAGTGTCTCGATATGCTGTGTGCGGCCGCCCTCTGTTATCAGGAAGGGCCGCGGTGCGATGGCGGCCATCACGTCGAGATAATCGAACCATTCCTGCACCCCCGGCGTGTACATGCTGATGCCGTACTTGAACAGACTGCATGCTACGGCTCGCTCGCGCCAGTGACAGGTGAAATCGTTATAGACAACTGCGGCAATTGAGGTGTCCAACAGGGCCAGGTGCAGGGCCGGCTTGGTGCCGAAGGAGTGGCCGCTGGTGGCGATGCGCGAGGCGTCCACGTAGTCGCGTTCTTTGAGCCACTGCAGGATCGGCGTCTTCTGAAAGACCTGGATGCCTTCGTAATTGCGGCCGGCCCAGACGGCATGGGTCGTGTACTCGTACCGATCATCGAACACATGGCGGGTCTGTTCGCCGTTGCCGGGATGATCCACTGCAACTGCCACCATCCCCGCCTGTGCATAGTACCAGGCCATGCGGTTGCGAATCGGATGTTTGTTCTCAGCCACCCAGTCATATAGCTCCGGCTCGCCGGCAAGCAGTTCCTTGGTGGAGTTGCCACCCGGAAAGCACATGACCGCCGGCACGGGGTTGTCGGCATCCACGCCCTCGGGCACCAACGCCAGATATGGCACCACGCTGTACGGCTCCGGGTAGGCCTCCCATTTCTGCAGCTCGTAGCCGTCCCGTGGCTCGGCCCAGAGCATTCTCGGCTCCGGCTGTTCGGGGACGTCCTCTGGGAACCGCAGAAGCTCGCGCATCTTCTCGGTCACCAGCATGCGCCAGCCGTCGAAGTGTTCGGGCTTCATGTTCGGGTCGAACTCCAGCCGCGGCTTGATATGCTTCAGGTACGCGTGGACGAAGCCCTCAACATCGGCAAAACGGCCGTCCTCTCGATCGCTGTTGAGTACGATATGCTCCTCATTCATGAATTTGCCTCCTGCGATACGCCAAGCACCTGGCTCAGCCAGGGCACGGCGATATTCTCCTTGAAGCAGTGGTCGGGCACGTCCACATTGGCGTACTCGTAATACTCATCGTCAGTAATGCCCTCGAACAGGTCATCGTAGTCGTGGGGCCGCCGCTCCGGCGTGGCGTATTTCGGGTAATAGAACACGCTGTAGTGCTGCGGCTGACCGGTGAGGTCCCAGGCCTTGCCGATCTTCTCGATGTCCGGCGTGCGGCCGCCTTCGGTGATGAGAAACGGTCGCGGGGCCAGGCAGGCCATCAGATCCACGTAGTCAAACCACTGCTGCATGCCTGGTATGTAGTGACCGAGGTGACACCTCAACAGAGTCGTGAAGACCTCCCGCTCGCGCCAGTTGGAGACAAAGTCATTCCACACTACCGCGGACAGCGATGCGATTCCTGTCAACGTAATCCTGCTCTTTCAGCCAATCGAGTATGCAGAGCTTCTCGAATACGGAGATGCCCTCGAAATTGCGGCCGGCCCAGATTGCGTGAATGCCCCACTCGTAGCGGCTGTTGCCAAAGCAGTTGCAGCTCCGCTCGCCGATGTCCGGATGGTCCACGGCGACAGCCACCAGTCCGGCCTCGGCGTAGTGTCGCGCCATCTGGTTGCGGATGGGGTGTTTGTTCTCCACAGCCCACGGGACAATCTCCGGCTCACCGGCCAGCAACTCTTTTGTCGTAGTGCTGCCCGGAAAGCACATCACCGCGGCGCCTGGATCGTCTGCACTGATGCCGTCGGGTATCAGCACCAGGAAGGTGACGACCTTTCGCGGCTCGGGGTAGGCCTCCCACTTCTGCAACTCGTAGCCGTCGCGCGGCTCGACCCAGAGCATTTGC
>JALGTY010000293.1 GCA_029821145.1 Candidatus Zipacnadia bacterium | reverse complement strand
TCGGCCTGCCACGGACGACCCGGATGATGCGTACCGCGCCCGTGGCGGAGATAAAGCAGGCAGTACAGGCCGTGCTCATGGGCCGCGTCCAGTACGCTGCACAAGTCCTCGACAGGATGCTCAGTCCTTACGTACAGCACGACCCCGTTCATGCCCAAATCGGCGAACTCGGCCATGTCTGTCGCCGGGTCGGTCCAGTCCGCGCCCACGCTGTACGCACCGGCGGCGAAAAGCAGCGTCGGCTTGCCGCCGATGTACACCGCGTCCCTGTCTAAGGCTAGCTTGCCAGCGGGCCAGCTTTCATCCAGCAGACCCGGGGCGGGTGGCAGTGCTTGTGTGTGCCGCACCAGATACCACATGCAGATGGCGAGCCCTACGGGCCCTGGTTGATATCCCGGAGCCCATGCGACGGCTGAGTGATCGGGCCTCTCAACCAGTTGATCCTGCTTGGGGCCGGAAAACAGCCAGTGCCACATCGCCAGTCCGGTGCCTTCAGTGGGCAGGTCGGCCAAGACCACCCGGCCGCCGCGGTAGCAGAAGGTCTTAACCTGCTCCAGGAACCTGTCGCTGTTTTCCCACTCGGGCACGATCAGTAGCTTACATTCGTCCGCGGATGGCACCAGCGGCGACGTCGCAGTTGGCTTGTCCAGCATCATGCCTGCGGCTGACCGAAGGTAGGCCTCCCACTGTCTGCCCTCAGCGCTCATTGCCGCCAGGATAGTGACCTCGGCGGCTTCTACTTTCAGTTGCGAGGCTCGTAAAGACAAATCATCAAACCACGCGGGCGCACTGTTGCGGTAGTTGAGGCAGAAGAACTTGACGCTTACAACCTTGCGGCCCTCAGGAGCCAGATAGCGGCCGGCAAGCTGCTGCCAGTCTGTCGCGCCCTTGGACAGTATTGCTCCCATCGGCACAAACCACACCAGCTCCCCATTGTCCAGGGTGATGCCCATATCCAGAGCTACCATGGGCTTGTCACCGTCCACCCGCTCGCAATAGCACCGGGCTGAGAACTCCAGAGAGTTGGACGGGTCGGCGAGCTCGATTTCCTGCACTGCTGCTTGCCTGCCGCCCTCACCCGGCACCATCAGGCTGCCTGGGGCCGCCTTGCCGCGAGCCTCATCCCATCGCAGCTTTGTGCCTTCGTGCGGCACCCAGCCTTCGATATTTCTCGCCAGGTCCGGGTTGGCCAGCAGATTCTCATCCGCATCCTGAGCCCAAGTCGGCCCTGCGGCGCAAATCGAGAGCAGTGCGACAATTATGTAAATGCGATATTGCATGTTTCTCCACTTCCTTCCTGAACAGCCACTCGCACGTAAGAGATTCGCCCGTACTGCCAGTGAATCCTGTATTGTCAGTACTATCCATCGAACAGTACGGACTATCGCGGCAGGTAACAGCCGGCCGGCCAGCGAATACATCATGGTGCGCCGTTGAGATTCACAGGACTGGGAGAGCATCACACATTGACGCCGGATTTGCCGGTAATCGCGCTGGGCTCGTGCCTGGTGGAGATGACGCCGCAGCAGAGCGGTCTCGACCTGACCCGGGCCGATGAGTACCTGGCCCTGCCATCGGGGGCGGCGTCGAATTTTGCCACCGCCCTGGCGCGGCTGGGGGTCGAGACCGGCTTCATCACCCGTGTTGGCGACGATGAACTGGGACAGTGGCTGCTGGCCAAGCTCAACAGCTTCGGGGTGGTGACTGAGGGCCTTGCGGGTGCCGTGGAGGGGCAGCTTACCCCCGTGTCCTTCTGCTGGATGGACCAGGCCGGGGCCAAGCGATTCTATTTCTACCGATTTGCCGGCTATTGCGACCCGATGGCCAGCTTGCAGGCAGCGGAACTCGGTCCGGAGACGGTTGGCCGGGCACAGATTTTCGATTTCAGTGAGGCCACAATCCGCAAGCAGCCGCTGCGGGATGTTACGATGCAGGCGGCACGAAATGCCAGGGCTGCCGGTCGGGAGGTGGCTTATGCGGTCAACTACCGCCCCGGCTCATGGCAGGCGCCGGCCGAGCAAATCGCCGAGGTGCAGCAGCAGGCCTTTGCGCTGGCCAACATCGTCTTGATGAACCGCGAGGAGGCGCTGCTGTTTACTGGTGCGCGCGATCCCACTGAGGCGGCTACCGCAGTTGCTGCGATGGGGCCCGAGCTGATTGCGATTACCGATGGCGAGAACGGGGCATACGTATATGGAGAAGGCGAGTCGCACACTGTCGCGGCCAGGCGGGTCGAGGTAACCTATGACATCGGCGCCGGCGACACTTTCCATGCCGGGCTTGTCGCGGCGTATCTGGCGGGCCTGCCTCCGCACCAGATCGGACGCGTTGCCTGTGACGCCGCGGCGCTGCGCATCAGCCGCTGTGCTGACATGCAGTCCTTGCCGACGTGGCAGGAGGTCGAGCAGTTGGCGCGTCAGCCGTTGTAGCCGCCAAGGCACCAATACTCGCAATAGATTCCGCACGTCTCGAGGCTGATGTTATTGTCAAGAGCACTGACTGTAGTCCTCACTGCGCTGTTTCTTGCGGGAGCTGCTGTTGCCCCGCAGGGCAGCGACGTTCCGGTCGAGCCGCTGCCGGCGGACCAGGAATTTCACCCCGCCTACACGCTGCAGCAAGACGCCATAGGGACGCCCGAGCCGGAGCAGGCCGCAACTGTCAGTCGTGCCGAGGAAGACTTACCGGTCGAGCCATTGCCGCCGGATGACCCGGTCGCGCAGGGCTTTGAGCAGCCGACATGGGTGGGCGATATTGAGGATACTTCGCTCGCCTGGACACGCCCTGACCTCGCGCTGTTGCGGATTGAGCCTGATCTGCTCGGCGAGCCGCGCATAGTCTTCATCTCCCCCCAGCCTGAGGAGGAGTGGATCGAGGGCGCGCCGGTCACGCTCAGATGGCTAGCTAGCCGGCCCATCGCGCAAGTGCGTATCTACTATTACTACGATCGTTGCAAGCTGGCGGGCCGCTCCCGAGGGCGTTTTGGCGCTCTGATCACTCCGATGACCCCGAACGAGAGGCAATTCCGCTGGGCAGTGGTGCCGTGGATGGATAGCCCGGCCTTTCGCATCCGCATCGCCGGCTATGACGCGGACAGCAATCTGCTCGCCTCCGACGAAATCGGCGTGCGGTTCCGTCCTAAAGAGCTTGCCAACATTCCCTCTACATGCATCGCGATACTCAAGCGCAAGCAGCGGTTGTACTACTACGTTGAAGGGCACGTCAAACGCATGCACCTGGTATCCACGGGGCGCGGGTGGTATTGTACGCCTAACATGCGCCCGGGTTCCTACGACCGGCGACGCGGCGCGATGGGCAAGGTATTTCGTAAGGACCCCTGTGCATGGAGCCGGGCGTATCACTGCCCGATGCCCTACTGGCTGCAGATTACCTCGACCGGCAGCCACGGCATTCACGCCACCTCGCCGCGCTTCTATCGCCGGCTGGGCGGCCCGGCCTCGCATGGCTGCGTTCGTCAGCACCGCGCCGATGCTAAGGTCCTGTACCAAATGGTCCCCGTCGGTATGCCTGTGTACATTTTCTGATTCCAGCCCATCCACGCAAAAAAAGAGGCCGGCATCAAGCCGGCCTCTCTGGGGTTTTTCGGGTTCTGACGTCTAGAATCCAGCCTGCCATTGGACGCCAAACTGGAAGTCATCAACACCATTCATGTCGGCCTCGGTGAGCTGGATGGTCACTTCGTTGTTCTTGTCGAGCTGCCATGCGACGCCACCATGAATCGCGTCATACTTCATGGCGCCGCCAGGCCCAGTGGAGCTGAACTCCTCGTATTTCACGTACGGCGTCCAGTTCCTGTCCTCGCGGACCTGACAAACCTGGATATACCAGCCGTCGCGGTCGGCGCCGAGCATCCTGCCGTCGGCCCATTCCGCCTGAACGTCCCACTGGCCTCGCATGAACTTCACGTAGGCGTCGGTGGCGTGGCGGGAGTTCTTGCCACCAGGGCCCGTATAGGCGCCGTCAAACCAGCTCACGCCGCAGATACCCCAGTCGCGCTCCCATTTCAGGTCCACGCTGACGTTCTTGTTGCTGTCCACGTCGGAGGCACGGCCTTGACCGTTGCAGACACCCAGATAGACGTCGGGCTGATTAGAAGCTTGTGCAGCCCGCTTGA
>JALGTY010000292.1 GCA_029821145.1 Candidatus Zipacnadia bacterium | reverse complement strand
AATCAGCGGTGCCGAGGGCGTGATAAATCACGCCCCTACGAAAGAGAACGGCAAGGGAGTCGGGCTAGAAAGCCCGACCTACGCGGCTATATTCTTGCGACAGGCGGGACGCCTATCGTACCCCTCCAAGAAAAGGGGACAACGCCTTTCTTGAACTCACGCATTTCCATGACGAAAAAAGGCTCTGTCCCCTTTTTCCTCGGCTGAATGCGCAAGGTAGGCGGCGCGGTGCTGCTGGCGCTTGCTTAGTGTTACTATCGTCTGTTCGAGCTTACCTATATGCTGGCGTAAGAGCCGCTGGCAGCGCTGGTGGCTTGCCTCGATGTGGGCGATGGCAGCGTCGAGCTGCTCCGGGGCCACGCCGGCAGCCAGCGCCGCTTCAATGGCCTGCTCGAGGGCAAAAAGCAACAGCCTCTGCTGGTGGAGCATGGCTGAGATGGTCCCGGGTTCGGCGTGGGCGGGCAGCGCCTCGGCCGGAGTGGGCGTATCTGTGTGCAGGCAGCGGACCATGCCGCTGTGGAGCCGGTCAAGTTGCCTGAGTATTTCAGAGAGGTCCTGAGGGATCGCGCGGGCGGCCGGCGTCGGCTCGCTCACGGGGCCTGCTGCGCGTCTTGGTTCTGACATATCTTTTTGGCCTCTTTCCAGGCTGTGGCAAGCTGTGTGAGGAGATTGATGGCCTCCTGGAGTTTGTCCATGTCTTCTTCGAGGCCGGCTTCAGTGATAAGGCGCTGGATGTACACGTAGAGGGATTTGAGGGAGCGGCACAGGTCAGGCGCGGCAGACTCATCGAGCGCAATGATCAGCTCGCTGAGGATGCGGCGGGCCTGGTTGCTGCAATGGGCCCAGCGTTCGTAGTCGCGCGCGGCCAGATGCCGCCGGCCATCCTGCAGAAGTTTGATTGCCCCGTCAAACAGCAGTACGATCAAGTGCTTCTCATCAGTCACGTCGGTCTGTACCTGCTGATAAACCCGGGCAGGATTGCGGCTATAGGTCATATTAGTAATTCACGGCTCCTGGGAGGAGGCTTAGTTCCGATTGTTATCAGTGACGGACTCGGGCTGGAAGCCCGAGCTACGCGTCTTTCATGGGGGGACAGTCCCTGAAGGGACAGTCCCCCAGATGCCCTAGTTCGTGGCCCGCGTGCTCAGTCGCGATTGTAGTAGTTGGTGGTCAGGCCTTTAAGCTGGTTGGTCATGAAGGTGCTGAGGGCTTCGGTCTGAGCCAGGACGCTCTCCATAGCCAACAGGTCCGAGCGTAGTCGCTCAAGATACCTCTCGACACTGGCATCCACGCGCTCTATCTCTTCGTCAAGGCTCTCGATGTCACTCTCTATATTATCGGTGGCAATGGTCATGGAGCCGTTGTCTTCATCGGTAGCGCGCTGGATATAGCCTTGCAGGCGCGCGGCCAGGCCCTGGCTGACCTTGACTACCCCCTTGCTGCCGGTGGCGGCGGTCTCCACTCTCAACACCAGCCCGTCGGTGGTGGCATTGCCGGGACTTCCGGTCAGGTAACGGCCGTTGCCATCGGCATCTTCGCCATTGATGGTGCCGGCGACATCAACACCCACATACCCAGCATCTTCGCCGGCGGTCGCGCCGCCAATGTTAAGGCCGCCAGCGCCCTGAGCGAGGTTGGAATGGACCTCGAAACTATAGCTATCGCCATACAATTCATGCTCGATGACGATGGTGTCACCAACGACGGAGGCAGAAAGCGAGAAGTCAAAGAGCTGAAAGCCACTGTTGAGCGCATCGGCGGCCTCGGCCAGGCTCATGCCCGAGGTCAGTTGCACCGGGCAGACATCGTTGAAGGTCAGCGTCTCGTTAGTAGTGATGCCGCTAGCCAGCGTCCCCGATGTGGCAGTGGCTCTTTCGGCGATCTGGGTTATCTCCACGGCATAGCCGTCGGCGTCAGAGGCCACGGTGCTGGCGGTGCTGCTGACATAGGTGATGTCAGCGTGGGTGGCCTCACCGGCGGTTCCGAACATACGTGTGACACCCAGCGGATTGGCCTCCAAGGCCGCGACAAAAGTGGCTTGATCAAGCACCAGGCGGCCGTACTGGTCGGTCGAGAGGCCGATCTGCGAGGGCAGCGTGATGCTTCCGCCCAGGGCATCCACCGGGGTCATTGCTGCAGAGTGCAGGCCGCTCTCCAGCAGACGCACGGCCGGGTCGCCGAAATAGACGCCGCCGGTGTTGGTGTCGGTGTCGAAGGTCTGGCCCTCGCGCAGATTGTCAATGATGCTGTTGTAGGATGATACCAACTGCGACACCGACGTGTAGGTGGCGGTAGTGTCCTGGGTCACTGTGACGGTAATGGTGTGGCTGTCGTCGGCTTGTAGCAGGTCAAGGGTTACGCCCTGGATGAGATCGCTGACACTATTGGTGGCGCGATATACAGTAACCTGATCCACCGTCACCTCAGCGTCACCGGCGCTCTGCAATTCGTTGGCAATCTGCTTGGTGAGCACACCGAGAGTATTAAGCACGTTATTGTCATCGGTAAAAGTGGGAGTGCCGGAATCGCCGACGATTTCGACGTAGTAGGTGTACTGGCCGTCTTCTTCGGTTGACTGAACACTCGCCGAAACATTGGCGACCAGGGTGTTAATGCGGGAGGCGATCTCCTGCAGGGTGTCTTCGGCGAGATTTAGCGCCACCTCAGTGCCGTTAATCTGCACGGTGCCGGAAAGTGCGCCGCTGAGGCCCAAGAGCTCACCTACTTCGCCGGTGGAGGAGGTAAAGCCGTCACTCTGAGCGCCCTTGGTGATGGCGTGCTTTATGGAGGTGGTGGAATTGAGCAGGCCCAGGTCTTCCAGGATATCGCCGCTGTTGGCGTCAATGATGTCAACGGCGTTGTCAGCGCCGGTCTGCTGGCCGGTGAGCACCAGGCGGTGGTCGTCTTCGGCATAGTCAATAACAGTGGCCCAGACGCCGGCACCGGCGAGGTTAATCCTGGCCGCGATGTCGTTCAAGCTGTCGGAGCTCTCAATGGTAACGGTGGTGCCGTTGAGGATGATGTCGCCGGCGAGTTCAATCGCGTCGTCGTCATCAGCAAATGTGGTCGAGGAGAGCTTGTGGGCACTGGCCAGGCCCTTGATGACGATATCATAGCTGCCGGGGCCGGCCTCGCCGGATACAGTGACCGCCAGCGCGTCGGTGTCACTGCTACTGGCTGCGTAGGAGATGACATCGTCGGTATCAGCCATCGTGCCGGCACTGATGGCCAGGCCGGTGAGCATGACATTAAGCGACTGGTAAATGGTCAGTCGCTCGCTCTGCTCGGTCTTGCGCGTTTCGAGGATCTGCACCGGTCGCTGGCGGATGGCGGCAATCTGCTCGATTATCGCCGAGGTATCAATGCCCGATACGATACCGTCAATGTATATGCTTCCGAGACCTGAAGACACGGTTCTTCCCCTGTTCTATCGCTAAGGCAGCCCTCACCCCTTTTGTTCCCCTCTCCCACAGGGAGAGGGGACAACGGCAACGGCCTCGGGCGGGGTACCCGTGCGTATGCACGGGTCACCCGAGCTGCACGATAATATTTAGGAGCTGCGCGACAGTATTGTCCATATATATTCATCGCCATTTCGGGTGGGTTCTTTAGGGCAACTCACAGAGCGTAACAGTTTTGAGACAGGACTGTGTCAAAAAAGGGCTGCGGGCGCTCGGCCAGAGTTGGGACCGAGCGCCCGCATGAACCGAAACGTACTGCTATGTTAAGTGTCCCTGAGCTAAGACCGCTATCCTTGGATCAGGGTCAACACATTCTGCGGCATGGCGTTGGCCTGCGCTAAGAATGCTGTGGCCGACTGGACCAGGATCTGGCTGGTGGTGAACTCAGCCATTTCGCGGCCGAAGTCGGTGTCACGGATCGCGCTTTCAGATGCGGCCAGGTTCTCTCTGGCTACCGCCAACGATCGGGTCTGGGCTTCCAGCTCGTTGACCTGGAAGGCACCAAGTTCACCCCGCAGGGTGGATATCTCGTTGATAGCCGCGTCAATTACTGTCAACGCGGCAGTGGCACCCGCAACGGTACTGATGTCAATGAGCGCGAGGCTCGTGAATGTAGCATCTACTCCAGTACCCAGAGCGGTGGCCCGGGAGTCGCGTATCTCCATGCCGGCGACCTGATTCTGGTTCACGCCGATC
>JALGTY010000291.1 GCA_029821145.1 Candidatus Zipacnadia bacterium | reverse complement strand
CAGGCGGCCCTGCCATTGCACCGGTCCCTTGAGATCAAGCCTCGCCCCGTCAGCCTCCAGATAACTGCCCGCACCGAGGAACATGCTTGGCCGTCCGCGGTTCGGGTACGAGATTATGGCAAGGTCAGCGTCGGTGCTGATCGTGTGCTCCCCATCGCGGATAGTGACCTCGGGCGGGTCAGCAGGTCCACCGTAGGTGATGAGGTAGTCAGTGCCATGAATGGTGTGCACGGCCAGCGCGAGGGAGTAGTCGTTGTCAGCGTTGAGGTCCAGGCGGCGGACGCTCTTGACAAACGGCGCGCCCTGATACGGCTCGATGAGAGATGCGAAGGTGTCAATCGCCTCGGTGTTGGGACGGCGGAGACATACGATCTTCATCTCGCGGCCGAAGTCTTCGTTGCGGAAATGCCTCTGGGCCGGGCCGGTGCCGACGATGAGTTGGCTGCCGGGCTCGTCGAGCATCCACAGGCGCAGGAAGACATCATCATGGATGAGCGGTTGGCCTTTTGGTTGTCCGCGGTAGTCGTCTATCTGCGACCAGGTGGCCTGCCACGGGCCGGTAGATTCGCCAGTGGCAATCTTCTGGAAGCACCTGGCTCCCCAGTTGGCGGAGGCCTTGAAGCTCCAGTCGCTGTAGTCGTAGAGACTCTGGGCCTGGTCGGCGATGGGCGTGGGGGAGATGCCGGTGGTCTCGAAGCCCAGACCGTGGGAATGGAAGTACAGATCGTGGGTATCCCCGCCACGTCCGCGGGCGATATCAATGATGTACTGGTGGTCCGTGGAGGGCACCATCATGATGACCTGGCGGCTCATCTCACCGCCCTCGCCGAAGCCGGAGGCCTGCCAGTCGGCCGAGTCGTATTCGGCTGTGTCGGCGATCTGGCAGAAGGGCGTGGCGACGAAGTGGCGCCGCAGGTCCCCGCGAAGTCTGCGCGTCGGATTCGGGTCGCCGTCTTCTTTACGCAGCGTCAGGCAGTTGTGGGCCGGGAAGGACGGAATCCAGCGTTGCAGCCAGTGAGCCGAGCCCAGGTAGCCGAGGTCGGAAGCCAACTCCTGGCCGCAGGCATGTACCATCAGGTGCTGGACAGGCCAGTGGTAATGGCCGGTTATGGGCGTGTAGTCGAGGGAGATGGTAGTAGGCGCCTCAATGCGGCCGGCTCGCAGGATGACCTTGCGGCGATCGTGCAGCAGCATCGGCGGCCAGGGCAACGAGCGGTTGAACGTGATGCCTACATCGCCGTCGGCGGAGGTGTGGAAGTCGAGATGCTTGCGATGCTTTTCGGGTACGCCGCCGCCGTGTTTCTCGAGGCGCAGCAGCTTGCCGGTGCTGCGGTGGCTCAAATAGCAGGAGTCCTCCCATGTCATCATGTAGTCGTCTTCCGTGGCGTAGTAGTGCATCTTGGACGCCGCGCCACAGTAAGCGTCGGTTCTGTAGAGGTTGAGGCCGCCGAGGGCAGGATCGTACCAGGGAGCAGTCTTGTCAAAATCCCCCTTCATCCCCAGCAGCTTGTCGGCGGTCCGGAGCCCGTAGGAGGAGTAGTTGGGCGAACCTTCCCGGCCGAGGCCGTCCTGCGAGAGGAAGTTGCGATGGAAATAGTAGATGTCGCGGGCCACGTTCTCGATGATGGAGTCATCGCGGAGAAAGAGACCTGTCTGAAGGCGCGGAATCTGGGTGGACTCGATGAGGTTGTCCGCGCCCGTCTCGAGGTTGTACGGATGTATCTCCATTTCGAAGGCGCCGCGCTTGAGGTAGAAAGCCGGCGGGTCCTGGCCCATGGCTACCTTCTCGCGATCCCCGGGGAATGATACCAGGGCGCGCTGGCAGATGCGGCGGATGTCGTCATCCTGCTCGGTGAAGGCGATTCTCAGGCGGCACATGCCTTCGAGCAGGTCACGGGCGATGCCGGCCTTCCAATCCCATGAGCCCGGGAAGATGTAGAGGCTCGAGGGATGCGATTTGGTGTCCTTGTACCAGCGCGGGTCACCCCAGGTGGCATCGGAGTGCTTGAAGGGGCGGAAGCCGCGGAGCTTTTCGTATTCCCAGCTATCGCCTTCGGAGGGCTGGCAGAACTCCTGGATGCGCGCCTTGAACTGCTCGGGTGTAATCCCCTCCGCCGCAGCGAGGTAGTCATCGCCGAGCACGGAGCGGGAATTCAGCAGGAGTATCAGCTTCGCCTTGTGAGCGTAGGTAGCCGCTTTGTCATACTGGTCCGAATCAGGCGGAAAGAGCTTGGTGGCGTAGTGGTACGCGAGGGCCAGGGCCGGTGCATACTTGCGAATCATCACGCGGGAGGCGTTGACGTAATACTTGCCGAGGAAGTGATAGCACTTGCCGCCACCCGAATCGCCATGCGTCTGGCCGTCCCAGTGATCCCAGGGAATGCCCCGGTGTGCCTTGCTCCAGGCCGCGTCATGAGTGCGTGCCCAGACCTCATCGGTCGGCTCGCAGCCGTTGCCATCGTCGGGATAATCGGGGTTGGGGTAGTAGTAGTACTCGCGGCCCTCGGCCTTGCAATGCTTGCAGACCAGCTTCCACGGCTCGTTCATGCTCCACTGGAAGTCGTTGTAGTAGCGCGTCTTGAATGGGTGTATCGGGCAGGCGGTAGTGTAGATGCCGCGCGGCTCGAAGCCCTTGTAGAACTGCCGGAACCACTCGTCGGGCTTTGCGGCGAGGCCGTCGGCGGTGCGCAGAGCGTTGGTCACCAGAGCGACGGCGTGCTTGTCACCCGCGCGATACTGGGCGAGTATCTCCTCCAGCGGGCGGTCGCCGACATAGACGGCCGGGTCGTCAGGAATCTCGATGCGCTTGAAGACATCGGCAGTCGGTCCGATGCCGGCCGGCTCGATGCTCACCTCGTCAATGCACACCTTGCCCAGCTTGAAACCGTCATTCTTGTAGCCCCTGACGATGAAGAGCAGGGCGAATTTCTTCGTCCCAACGGGCAGACCGACAGTCTTCTCGTAGTGGGTCCATTGATCGGTCTGTGGGATCGTGGCGATGTCCGTATGGCCGTTGCGGTCGCGGAGTGTGGCCTTGTCCGCGCGCCAACTCTGGACGTACGCTTTGACCTCCGTCGCCTCGGTCTTTATCCAGAAGCTGAACTTGTAGAAGGTCTTCGGCTGCCGGTAGAAGTACCTTGCGTCCGGATGAGGCGTCGCCACGATGGCGGTCTCGCCGGTGTCGCCGTTGGAGGTGCCCTGGACGATGGCACAACCCCGGAACGGCTCGCCCTTACGGTCGCCGTACTTGGCGGGAGTGAAGTCGCGCTGGGTGAAATACAGGCCCTTTCCGCGATAACCCTCCTCGAGCGTGCCCCACTCGCCTACGGCATCGTACACATCCCAGCCGAGAGGCCTGCCGTTCTCCACCTGCTCGCAATTCCCGTTATGCGACATGTCGGCAGCGTGACCGGCGCCGCAAGCGGCAAGGAGTAGTGTCACGGCGCACGTCGCGGAAAGGCTGGTCATATTGGGCATAGCCCACCTCCGAGCGGATTGTCCAGGGACACGTAAATGGAGGCTTCGAGAAGCAGGTGCGTTGCACCTGCCCAGTGCGTCAATGGCTAGCGACACAGGTAAGGCCAAGGGGCGGCGGAGGCGCTGCTCCGCTTTGGAGATGACTTATTGTCTGATTCCTGATTACTCACTTTCTGGTCTGCAAAGGAAATGCACAGGTGAGGATGCCTGTCCTCCAGCTTTCTTAGAGTGGCACGGCCCTTCTTGCTAGTGTTTCTGGACGACAGGCTTCCTAGCCTGTCGAGGCCTCTCCAAACAGCAACGGCATGGACAGGCAGGGATGCCTGTCCTCCGGGATAAGCTTTTGGGGGCGCGTCGCCACCTGCTACCTTGCTTGCCCGCTCTTCTGAAGTCCCACAAGCTGAGCAGTTACTCCGATTCGTTGCAGGTACTTTCTGACTTGCTGCGAAAACTGCGTCATAGGGAGCATCATCGCCGGCACAGTGAACATTGTGGCCGGCAGTTTCATCAATTGTACGTAAGACATTCCATCTGTTTGATTGGAGAACTGGCGATGGCACAACACTCGCCGAGACACGTCATAGACTGGGGCTTTTACCTTGGTCTGGCCGCGTTCGGGATAGCTTTCGGGCATCTTGAGGCTGTGGTGGTCGTCTATATTCGCGAGATAATCGGCATCATACCGACCCCGG
>JALGTY010000290.1 GCA_029821145.1 Candidatus Zipacnadia bacterium | reverse complement strand
CCGTCGCGTTCGACCAGGGCGGGGAGGCGCGGGCCGTCATTCGGCCGGCATAGCTCCGTGACAGTCAGCGACCCCGGCTCCACTGAGAACACGACCCCCGTCTCCCAGGTGCCGCCATAGATCATCCCATCCTCGGCCGCCAGCAGCGCGTCAATGCGGTAGGAACCTTCGCCCGGCAGCTTCACATCCGTCTCGGTCAGTTTCTTCTTCGCGCTGTCATAGGTAAACAGATAGCCCTCGGAACACGACCCGTACACCGTCCCATCTTTGTCGCAGACGATGGTATGGCTGCAGGCGCTGTCGCCCCAGGTGCCGGCGTGCACCTGGTCGGCAAAGACGACCTCGCCCGACCCCAGGTCCATCGCGAAGAAGTCGTTGTGATAGTACGTCATCCCGAAAACCATCCGCCCGTCGGGGCTGACCGTCGTGGCGATGATCCACATGTGCGGCACCGGCACACCCAGGTCGCGCCCCTGGTCGGTCGCGGGGTCATAGGCAAACACGTGCCCGCCGTCGTCCTCGTTGATCTTGCGATGACGCGCGCCATAGCCCAGATTCTGCCCGGTGCCGCCCACGATGCGGCCGTCGGCCAGTGTGCTGAGCGCATGGTGTATCTTCTGGCTGATGGGCGCTCCCTGGCGATCGAAAAGCTGGTTGGAGGGGACGATCTCGGACCCCAGATCGCGCACAGCTTCGGTATCGGGCGCGTATTCGAAAAGCAAGTGCTCCCTGGCCCCGGTCATGCCGCCGTAGATGCGGCCGTTCATTCCGGTGGTCAGCGAAACGACTTCCGACCCGCCCGGCAACTCGACTTCATAAGCCTTCACACGCATGTCACGTTCTCCTTTGTGGCAGATTCACTCGTTCTCTGTTTCAACGAGAAGCAGCAATACCTCGTACTGGCCTTCGCCGCCGACCCCTGTGCATCTCAGTTACCACGCAGTGGCACGGGCGTCGAGTTCCTCCATCTTGAAGCGCACGCTTGCGATGAACGGCTCTTCGCCCTCGACCCAGTGCCCGTAGGTCGTGACGGCGATAGTGCCGTCAGGCAGCAACTCCAGCGCGGGATAGGTGCAGTCGTAACCCTTGTGATTCTCCATCAGCCGCACCCGGCACTGCCCCTCGCGCCCCGCCACAATGTCTTCGTACGTACCCACCCAGCCGACCCAGTCGCCCGGAGTGGGCGTGATATGTGTCGTGTCGCGGAAGGAGATGAACAGCCTGCCATCAGGGGCATAGATTGCCTGATGGCGATCACCGGTCAAGGCGGCAGGCAGTTCTCGCGGCTCCGACCAGGTCTCCCCCTCGTCATCGCTGAAGGTGACGAATGAGTTGAAGGTTCGGCTGTTTTCGCGCAGCAACATGGCTATCTGGCCGCCATCCGGTGAACGAATAAGGCCGGGCTCACACAGGTGCGCCGTGGGATGCGTTGTGACCACCTCCGGCTCGCCCCATGTCAATCCGCCGTCCTCGGAGATCGCTTTATAGACAATGAACTTCACGCTCTTGCCCTCATTGCGCAGGAACCGCCCATCATCATGGAACACGGCCATGTAGCGGCCATCTTTCAGCCGCATCAGGTCAGCCATGGTAACAACGCCGCCGAAATCGCCGATCGGTTCCAGCTCCGACCAGACCTCGCCATCGTCTTCTGACACCGCCATACGAATCGGATACAGGCCCGAGAACATGATGAGGCGCTTGACACCTTGCGGGTCAATGACGCGGTAGAGTGTGGGCACTTCCAGGGAGGTCTCCCAGCTTGCAGGCGTCGGCAGGCGCTCGCTCCAGGTGAGGCCCCCGTCGGTGCTCCTTTTCATCACGATAGCGCCGCGGCCGTGGCCCTTCGGATACACCGCAATCATCGTCTTGTTATCTTCAAGCAACACGGTGGTCGGGTGACCGAGGTACTGGCCCGCCTCCCGGTCCACTGTGATCTGCCGGTCGGTTTCCCGCGAAAGGTCAATGGTGGGGATGCTGTAGCTCTTCGGCTCCGGGCCATCTGGCGCGCCTGCGGACAGTGTGTCCTTTTCGTCAGTCAGCCACTCAAGGGTGAACTGCGCGAACGCGATTCTGCCGTAATCGTCACACTCATAGAGCAGGCCAATGGTATTGTCCGGTAGTACGGTCAGGCACGAATAGGCGAAGGATCCCTCCCAGATCGTCTTTGCCACGGGCCAGGTGCGGCCCTCGTCATAGCTTACGCGAACGGTGCCATTGATGCGTTGGTCAGTCGAGCCGGCATTGGCGAAGAGCAGGCGATTGAGCAGATGCCCGTCGCGCTTGCCGGTGAAGCGGATGAAGGTGCCCTGGCAGTGCGGGTCAATCAGGGCTTCGTCGTCGCGCGGCTCGGACCAGGACTGGCCGCCGTCGTTGCTGATAGCGACGACGCGGCACAGCTTCTCCTCGGCCCGTCGCATATTCATCAGCAGCGAGCCGTCGGCAAGCTCCACCACCTGATCTTCGTTGAGGTGTCGTCCGACCCCCTGGCCAATTTGCCAGGTCTCCCCGTGGTCGTCGCTATAGATCACATGACAGGAACTCTCCTCGCTATCCAGGCGCCTGGTATAGACCGGCGCGACCAGCCGACCGTTGCGCATCTGAATGCCCATTCCCGGGCCGGCGTAGATGGCGAGCCAGGTCGAGTCTTTCAACTGAGCGGCCAGGTCAACCGGCTCCGACCACGTCTCCCCCTCATCCTCGCTTTTCATGGCGTGGAGCTTGAGTATGCGGCCCTCGGGGTGGTCGGGCGCGGGCACGGCATAGTCGTAGAAGACCCAGATGGTGTCGGTGTCGCGATCCATGAGCATGCACGGGTCGCAGGCCGCCTCATCTCCCGGGTATCGCCGTATGAGCTGCAGCGGCGTCCACGTCCTGCCATTGTCGAAGCTGCGCTTCATGACCAGGTCAATGTTGTTAGGGGCATCTCCGGGTCTGTCCACCCGCGCATCACACACCGCGACCAGTGTGCCCTCGTTTGTGACTACCAGAGCGGGAATCCGGTACTCGCAGACCCCGTCCTCACCGCTGATGAACACGTCTATGTGTTGCGGCTCTGCAGACATCTCATCTACCTCCTCCAGTGTGAACCGGACGCTGACGACTAGCGGTTGCTGATCCTGCTCGATGACGCAATAGCTGGTGCTGACGAACGTGCCGTCGGCCAGCAGCTCAAGTCCTGCGTAGCCGGTGTCACCCGGCTTACCGTAGTTGCGCAGCAGACGCACTCGATACTGCCCTTCGCGCCCCTCGATAATGTCCTCATAAGTGCCCACCCAGGCAACGAAGTCCCCTTGCGTGGGGCTGACGTGGGTGGTGTCGCGGAAGGTGACCAGGATACGACCGTCGGGGCCGTAGCGCGCGACATGGCGGTCACCGGTGAGGCTACCAGGCAGCTCGACCATCTCCGACCAGGTCTCTCCCTCGTTATCGCTGACCATCATCAGCGAGTTGTACTGGCGGGAGTTCTCGCGCATCAAACAGAGCAATTGCCTGCCATCAGGCGAGCGCAGCAGGCAGGGCTCGCACGGTTGAGCGCCCGGGTACTGAGGGTGCTGACCGATCCTCTGCGGCTCAGTCCACGTCAGGCCGCCGTCTTCCGAGATGACCTGCATCGGCGCTACGACGTGGCCGGTTTCATCATCGAAATGATCATGGTACATCATCAGGGACCGGCCGCCGGCAATGGGGACGACCGACTTCGGCGGAGCATGCCCCTTGTAGCCGGGCTTCCCGTGCAACTCGTCGCCGAACACCGGCCGTAGCGGAGTCCAGGTCCGGCCCTCGTCTTCTGACACAGACTGAACCATGCGCGGGTAGGACACGACGAGGATGAGCCGTTCGACGCCCTGGGGGTCGGTTACGCGATGGATGGTCGGGGCGTTGTGGTCACCGGCGAAATTGCCCGGCACGTGCAGGCGCTCGCTCCAGGTGATGCCGCCGTCGTCACTTCTCTTGATGACGGTATCCGGCCCGCCGTGGCCGCGCGGATAGGCGACTATGATGCTGCGCCCGTCGGCAAGCAACACGGTGTCCGGCTGGCCCAGATACCTGTCCGCTTCCTGGTCTATAATAATGCGACGGCTCGCCTGCTGTGACAGGTCAACGATCGGCAGGCCATAGCCCCGCCATTGCGCCTCAAACATTGCCATCTTCGCTTATCTCACCGTTGAGATGCAGATTCG
>JALGTY010000289.1 GCA_029821145.1 Candidatus Zipacnadia bacterium | reverse complement strand
CGCCCCGCTTCGATGGCGGGTGCCAGGCCTTGATAGTACAGTTCGAGTCCGGGACGCACGGGAATCGGCTCGTCGCTGCCGTAGGTGATGAGATGGCGGTCGCGCTGGCGCAGGCTTTTCCAGGACTGGCCGAGGGTGAAGCCGCCGAATTCGGCCAGCGCCTGCACGAAGTCCTCAAGCAGCGTCCCGCTTTCCAACTGGCCCCAGATCTTTACCGCGCCCTGGCGCAGCGACTTGCTCTCATCAGGCACCAGTATGTTGAGGTCAACACCGCGCTGGGTGCCGAGGCCCTCGCACAGATGGCACCAGCCCTCCGGGTGGTTGAAGGAGAAGCTGCGGGGCGTAATCTGGTCGTAGCTCTGCCCGCACTCATGACAGGCGAACAGGCGGGAGAAGGCCACGCTAGCGTTATCTGCGGTGACGACGACCACGTCCTGGGCGGAAATTGCGAGGGCCGCCTCGATGGCCTCGGCAAGCCGGGAGCGGTTGCGGGCCGAGATGCTTATGCGGTCAACCACTATCTCCACCTGGTGCCTGCGCCGGCGGGCAATCGGCTGGTCGTAGGGCAACTCGTGGATCTCACCGTCCAGACGCATGCGTCGCCAGCCATCGCGCTGGGCCCGCTGCAGCAGCGTCTCGTAGTCTTCATTCGGGCCCGGGTACAAGGGTGCACACAGGATCACTCGCTGATCAGCGAAGTCGGCAAGTATGCGGTCGGCAATCTGCTCGACGGTCTGCGCGCCGACTGCCGCACCACACGCCGGGCAATGCGGTCGGCCCAGCCGCGCCATCAACACGCGCAGGTAGTCGTAAATCTCGGTGACGGTGCCCACTGTCGAGCGCGGAGTATGGCCGCGGTTGACATGATCAATGGTAATGGCCGGGGAGAGGCCGGCCACGCGGTCCACCTTCGGCTTCGCCATCTGGCGCACGAACTGGCGGGCATAAGAGGAAAGCGACTCCACATAGCGGCGCTGGCCCTCGGCGTAGATGGTATCTACCGCCAGCGACGTTTTGCCGGAGCCGGACACGCCGGAGAAGGCAGTCAACTGATGTCGAGGGACGCTGGCCTGGACGCTTTTGAGGTTGTGCTGGCGGCCGCCGGTTATGTCTATGGAATCGGTCTGATAGGCAGGGCGACGGCGCACGCGCGGGATTTGCAGCTTTGATTGGTCGTTGAGGACACGTTTGAGGACCGCACCGGTGTGGGAGGTGCGGCTCTTCGCCACTTGCTCCGGGGTGCCGTGCGCCACGAGGCGGCCGCCGTCCGCACCGCCCTCAGGGCCGAGGTCCACGATGTAGTCAGCGGTCTTAATTACATCCGGGTGGTGCTCCACGACGATGACGGTGTTGCCCTCGTCCACAAAGCGGTGCAACACGTCGAGCAGTTGGCGGACATCTTCGAAGTGCATGCCGGTAGTCGGCTCGTCGAGTATGTAGAGGGTATTGCCGGTCTTGGGGCGGGCCAGTTCGCGGGCCAGCTTGACGCGCTGGGCCTCGCCGCCGGAAAGAGTAGTGGCCGGCTGGCCGAGCTTCAGATAGCCGAGGCCCACGTCACAAAGCGTCTGCAGGATGCGCCGGATCTTCGGCTGGTTCTGGAAATGGTCGAGCGCCTCCTTGATTGACATGTCCAGGACCTGGGCGATGTTGCTGCCACGGTAGCGGAGGTCCAGAGTTTCGCGGTCGAAGCGGCTGCCGTGACATTCATCGCACTCGACCCACACGTCGGCCATGAAGTCGGATTCGAGGCGCACGTAGCCGTGGCCCTCACAGGCTTCGCAGCGGCCCTCGCGGACGTTGAAGCTGAAGCGGCCGGGCCTATAACCGCGTTGGCGGCTTTCGGGTATCTGGGCGTAGAGCGCGCGGATGTGGTCAAAGAGCTTGGTGTAGGTGGCGGCGGTGCTGCGCGGCGTGCGGCCGATGGGATCTTGATCAATCATGATGACTTTATCTATCGCCTCGGCACCCTCGATGGAATCATGTGCGCCGACGGCAAGCTGGGCATTGTGCAGTTCGTTAGCCAAGGCCGGATAAAGCGTGTCGGTGACCAGAGAGCTCTTGCCGGAGCCCGACACGCCGGTGACGCAGGTGAAGCGGGAGATCGGGAATGGCACGTCAATGTCGGCGAGGTTGTTGTGGCGGGCGCCCTTTACGGTGAGCCACTTGCCATTTCCGGGCCGGCGCTCATCAGTACGAAGGGGAATTTCGCGACGGCCACTGAGATACTGGCCGGTGAGCGATTTGCTATTGGCCGCAATTTGCTTGGGAGTGCCCTGGGCGACGATTCTGCCGCCCTCGATGCCGGCCCCGGGACCGAAGTCAATGATGCGGTCGGCGGCCAACATGGTCTGCTCATCATGCTCGACTACGATTATAGTATTGTCGAGGTCTCGGAGCTGCTTGAGCGTGTCCAGCAGCATGCCCTGGTCGCGGCAGTGCAGGCCGATGCTGGGTTCGTCGAGCACATAGACGCAGTCCACCAGACCGCTGCCGACCTGAGTGGCCAGGCGCACGCGCTGGGCCTCACCGCCGGCCAGCGTCGGGGCGGTGCGGTCGAGTGTCAGATAATGCAGGCCGACCTTGGTCAGGAAGTCCAAGCGCCCTCGGATTTCCTTCAGCGCGTCTTCGGCGATGATGGCCTCGGAGTGGGAGAGCTGCAGGTCGGCGAAGAACTCGTGTGCCTCGGCCACCGTCATGGCGGTGACTTCGGAGATGTTGCTGCCGCCGATCGTGAACGCCAGCGCCTCTTCGTTGAGCCGGCGACCCTCGCACACCGGGCAGGTGCCGATGCGCATAGCCTCCTCAAAACGCCGGCGCGCCAGGCCTGACCTGAAACTCCGGTAGCGCGCCATCAGCTCGTGGATGATACCGGACCAGACGTCGGCATGACGCCATTCCCAGCCGTGACGCGGGTGCGTGAAGAAGAACTCGATTCTCTCGCCCTCGGAGCCGTAGAAAAGGTGATGGGTCTGGTGCTCGGTGAGATCCTCAAGAGGCGTGTCAAGGCTGAAGCCATAATGGTCGGCAACGCCCTGATACCAGTGGCGGCGCTTGGGGTTGTTGAGCGATGGCAGCAGCGGTATGGCGCCTTGGTCAAGCGAGCGGCCCGGATGGGCTATCAGCAGTTCGGGGAGGAGGCGGCGTTCGCTGCCCAGGCCATTGCAGTGAGTGCACATGCCGCGCGGGCTGTTGAATGAGAAGGTGGCATGTGTCGGCTCCTGGAGGCTGCGGCCACAGGCGTCGCAGGAGAAGCTGGCCGATAGCAGGAACTCCTCGCCGCCTTCAGGCGCGATCAGTACCGAGCCTTCGCTGAGTTTGAGTGCGTCTTCGACGGCCTCGGCGATGCGGGCGCGAGCGTCAGGCGCAAGTGTGATGCGGTCAATGACGATATCCAGGTCATGGCGGCGGTTGCGGTCGAGAGCGCCGACGTCGGAGATGCGCACGATCTCCCCATCCACCCGGGCGCGCACGTAGCCACGGCGGCTCATGTCATCCAGCAGGTCGCGGAACTCGCCCCTGCGGCCGCGAACCACCGGGGCCATCAGGGCAAGCTGGGAGCCGGGCGGCAGGTCGAGGATGCGGCCGATGATGCTCTCGCGGGTCCGGCTGCCGATGCGTGCGCCGCAGTCAGGGCAGTGGGGCACCCCGATGGCCGCATAGAGCACGCGCAGATGGTCGTAAATTTCGGTGAGTGTGGCTACAGTGGAGCGGGGGTTGTTGCTGCGCGCGGCCTGGTCAATGGCGATGGCCGGGCACAAGCCGTCCAGCAGCCTGACATCCGGGCGGCGCATCCGGGCCAGAAACTGCCGGGCATAAGCCGAAAGCGATTCGACATAGCGGCGCTGGCCTTCTGCGAATATGGTGTCAAAGGCAAGCGAGGACTTGCCGGAGCCGCTGACGCCGGTGAATACAATAAGTGAATTCTTCGGCAGGTCGAGGTCAATGTTGCGCAGGTTGTGCTGCCTGGCGCCCCGCACCCTGATTTTGGCGGTCTTCAAGTGATGCTACCTTCTGTCGGGTTGAGTGCACAGGTAAAGGGAGAGGGGCAACGAGAGCCCTCACCCCTTTAGTTCCCCCCTCCCGCAGGGAGAGGGGACAACGGCAACGGCGAGTCGGGCAGCCCTTCGGCAGGCTCAGGGCCTCTGGGATGCCCGACCTACGCGACTATGTTAGTGAAGCCCGAGCCACGCG
>JALGTY010000288.1 GCA_029821145.1 Candidatus Zipacnadia bacterium | reverse complement strand
GACACTTACCAATCCAAGTTAATACTAGTCGGGCGCACCCCCACCTTAACTGGTTATTTCCAGTGAGCCGTATGTCAGGCTCCAAATGTGGCGCTGTCCACTAGTAATGGCGTCTATGACCGGATCGGGTTCCGGGAACACGCCGCCCAGAGTCTTGTCGGGCAGGTCGGCCACCTTGAGCTCTACACCTCTGGAGATGGAGAGCTCGCTGGCCTGCCCGGTCACAGACTGCCCGCCGATAGTCCCGGTCACCTGGGACCAGTCCCAATTAAAGGTGAGGTCCGCGTTCAACGCCGGAATGGAGACATTGTGCGGAGGCCCGCCAACAGGTACAGTTACTAGGTCAGGATGATTCCACCCTGCCTGGCCGTCATAGGCCCAACAATATGTAACAATATTAGCCTGGTCCACCCAACAATGCTTCTCCCACAGCCCTAGTTCCGTCCCATTTAAGTCATACGTCGCGCAGTTAAGCATTATATACAGGGGCGGCAGCCAGGCACGGAAGCCGGTGGTAGTCATACCGTCCCACAGTCGGCGGAAGTTGACGGGAATCTGCTCACTGCCAGTCGCCGAGCTGTCCACTTGAGCACCCCCCAGATCTTCCCACTCGTAGGTGACAGTCACCTGCCCGCCGAGTATCGCCGTCGCGTCCGTCAAGTAGTCCTGCAATTCGGCTACGTTAACGTCCTCCAGAGCCTTCATCACAAGCTCGTTGGCATCGGCGGTTTGCCGGTCATTCACGGCCTGGGTGAGGCGGTCCACGGCGTTGCGCAGACATGCACCGGCCTCTCGCCACTCGGTGACACTAATAGCGCCGAACGGGGCCGGCGGTGCGTACTCAGCCACGGTTAGAATCCCGTTCTGATTTGCGTCACGGAGGTACATATCCGTATCCCAGTTGTAGGAGCCATAGTCGGGGTCAACAGCATACGCCATCAGCAATCCACACCGCACCAACTGCAAAGCCGCGGCTAGGCAGTTAAAATCGGCAGCGTAGAGATTGACAGTGTCGCCATCAATCTGAAGGGACAACAGCAGCGTGGTCGGATCGGCGGTAGCGGCGATGGCCCCCATCCGTACGATGACATCTGCCAGACACGGGTCCACATAGTCCCTGATGGCCGCACGGTACTTCTGCATGTCTGCAACAGTAGGGGTTTCGCCGGCAGTTGCCACTGCAGTTGAGGTGCCACCGCGCACCCGGGGCGTGCCTTTCATCAATGCAGTCTCGAGCGCATCAGCAAGAAAGCCGTCAACTTGCAGGTCCTCACTGAACGCCATGCTGGCAACATTTTGCAGGTCCAGTTCTTCAAAGATATTCTCGCCGATGGACTTCGCTGCATTGTAGCCAGTGGCTGCCAGGATCGCCAGTGACAACCCCAACTGTGCGCCGGCGTCATTGGCGTTCGCCCCTACCTTCTGAGTCCACGAGGCAAGCTCCGTCTCCAGGGCCGCTTTATTGGCAGGAACCTCCGTCGTACCCTCCAATAGACCTTGCAAGGTCTGTTCACTGCTACCCACGCGTTGTGGGGCGGTCGCCTTAGCCGCGCCGAGCGCAGCGTTAACACCAATGTCAGTCACAGCGCCATTTCCGCCATTGCCATTTCCGCCATTGCCGTTACCACCACCACCACCACAACCGACAATCGCCAATACCAGACACGCCCCCACCACTACAAGCATTCTTCGCGTAGTCATGCGTCTCCCTCCTTAATTCGATCACGTAAGTCCTGTACGTACAAAGTGGTCGTACCTTGCTCTGTTTGCGAAATACATAGTAGTCACTCCTGACCACCGTGTCAAGTACTATGTTAAACTTTCTTCAACGTCATCAATGCGTGGTTTCAGTGCGAATGGCTTCTGCCAAGGAACGCTCACAATATGCGTATACAGGAATACCTTTCAAGTCGATACCGTAGGCGCCTCAAGCTGCGGTTCGACAAGCTCACCGCCCTCCCTGCCCTGAGCTTGGGGGAAGTCCTGAGCCTGTCGAAGGGCCGAAGGGTACCGCCGCGCACAACTTGCAACGCCAGGCCGGCCGGTGAGTTTGCATGTTTGCACGCTAGCGCACTTGCGCGTTTGCATGCAAATGTGTTATCATACTTGCGCGCGGATATATTCTCTTGACAGCGTGCGAATGTTCTTGTAACATCTTGCCGCAAGCACCAACCTAGCGGCAACACAACATCGCACCAGGTAAGACAGGCTCACCCACTGCTTCGCAATGGGTACCCGCCTGTCACATCGCAGATATGATTATAGCGCTTGCCAACCAAAAAGGTGGCGTCGGTAAGACCACCACTGCCCTCAACCTCGCAGCGGCACTGGCAGAATCTGGCCGCTCCGTACTGCTGATTGATGCGGACCCCCAAGCCAATCTCTCCGCCGGCCTGAACATTAGCTCTGAAGCCCCGACTGTTTATGACCTGCTCACCGAGGATGCCCGTATCTCCGAAACGATTCGCCAGACCCCGTATGAGGGCCTGCATATCGTGCCTTCAGTGCTGGATTTAGCCGCGATGGAGCTTTCCCTGGCCAAGGCCCCCGACACAGAGTGTCTTTTGCGCGTTCTGAAGCCCGTCAAGGACGATTTCGACTACATAATGATCGACTGCCCGCCTTATTTGGGCCAGTTGACCGTAGCGGCTTTGCGAGCGGGCGACGGAGTGCTGGTGCCGATGGTGCCATCCGTATGGGCCATCGCCGGGCTGGGCAAGCTGCTGGAGGCCATCGAAACGACGGGTAGCCGACTGTTGGGCGTTGTGTTGACGCAGTACGATCGGCGCACCGCAGTGAGTGCTGATATGTGGAACAATCTGGTGAAAGCAGAACTGCCGCTTTTTCGGACCAGGATACCGAAACGGGTCGCAGCAGAATACGCAGCAATAGCCCGGGTGCCTGTGCTGGCCTATGAGCCAGACGGTGCGCTGGCGCGTGCCTACCGGCGCCTGGCCAAGGAGGTAGAGGAACTTGCCTAAACGGCCGAAGCTGGATATTACTAGCGTGCTAACGCCTGAGCGTGACGGCTCGCAAACAGGATCACGTGCTAGCGCGAGCATGCGCCACCGTATGAACACGGAAATACTGCACGTCTATATGCCCGCCGAACTCAAGGAGCGCTTCCGGAAGATCCAGGCCGAACTGCAGCTCGAACGCGGCGAGACGTGGAAACTCTCCGAAATCGCACGGGCCGTGCTGGCCATCGGGCTCGAGGCCGGCGAGGAAGAGATCGCACGATTCCTCGACGAAGCCAAAGTCGGCTGAGCTCTCGGTTGTCTAGAAGCTGTTTCAGAACCTGATGGGGGGACAGTCCCTAAAGGGACAGTCCCCCGGGCCGAAAACGAGGTTTTGCGACCGCTTCTAGTTGGCGCAACTCGATTGTCTATTAGCACGGGGCATGAGGGCCGCTTTGCCACTTAGTTAGAATTGGGCTGTGGAGCCGTCTCTAGCCATACCGTGGACAGCTATTGTACCGGGACCAGTAATGCTGTGGGGGAGAGAGGTCAGATAGGCCGGCCGGGCTGTGGCAAGATCACAAAGACCAATAGAGGAGGTTGGTAGGCCGAACGGAGAAGAGTCCGTTTGGCTGATAGTAGAAAGCAAAAACCGCTCGGTGTGGCAGCACCGCGCGGCTTAACAGCAAACTAATTATCGGGTTTTCAAATGGCGCCTTGACTATGGCGAAGGCACCGCTGTCTGGCTACAGGATAGCGGATGCCTCCCGAGTTGTCAAGGTGCGGGAGGGATTTTTTTGCCCGGAAGTCGCGGCAAAAAGGAAGACTACCAGTTCAAGGGCTTCACCTGGCCGCGCTTTACCCAGGTCCCCAACGAGACCTTCGAAGAGCTGATGCCCAGGTTATCGGGCGCAGCCTTCAAGGTCCTGATGGTCATCGCGCATAAGGTCCTGTATTACGGTAGGGAAGAGGGCTACGCGGCTGTCGGCTATGCCGAGATCGTAGAGATGACCGGCCTACATAAAGATTCGGTCCGCCGCGCAGTCAAGGAGTGTCTCGAACTGGGCTGCATCACTGTGATCGAGGAATACGATGCCAGGCGCTCGCTCTCGCGCATGTACGGGCTCAAATTCGCCCCGGGCTATGGGCCCCAGACAACTCGCCAGAAAGACGACAGTGATAGCGATACGGTCAGTTGATTGGCAGCTAATATAGCGGTAGGTTTCCCCGTGCGTAAAAT
>JALGTY010000287.1 GCA_029821145.1 Candidatus Zipacnadia bacterium | reverse complement strand
TACGGCTGGGGTAAGACCGATGCTATTGCGAGCGGAGCAAGCCTGGCCGATCACTTAGACCTCCCAGCCGGCAGTACCGACTGGCCGTGCGTGACCTCGGATGTCAAAGAGTACACTGTGGCGGTGAGCCGCACACTTAATGAGTGGGAATGGGGCCTGCAGCACACCTGGGCCGACCCGCACCAGACCATGAGGGTGACGCGCGCAACCTATCACTATACCGCCCCTATGCGTAGCGGCACTCGCCGCACCGAGGCGTATGTTGCATACCGAAAAGGTGCTGAAACCTTCTTTGCCAGTGGTTGGGAGTACAAGAGCCACGGCTCAGGAACAATTCTGCTGGGAGCTACAGGGCGCGGCGATACCAGGCTGGACCTTGAGGATTCCTCCGTAGCAATCGGGTGGCGAAAGAGCCGCGGGCGTGCCACGCAGCAGCTTGTGCTGGACTGGCGCGGGACTAAACTCGATACTTACAATCAGGGCTATGCAGGCCTTCTGCCCGGTATTTCCGCCGACGTGTATAGCCTGCGTGGCACCGCCGACATTTCGACGTTTTCTTTGCGCTACGGGCGGCAAATCCCGGTCGGCGGCAACTGGACACTGTTGAGTGGCCTGAGCGCAAGCCACAGCAAGACCGATGCCAACGCCCGCTTGCGGTGTTCGCAGGGAATTGGCAGAGACCCCAAGACTATCGGCGAATACAAAGTGGACGGCGGTCTTCTGCGTATGCTCTCACTCTCGCTCGGTGTCGCGTATGAAACTGACAGGTGCCGGGCGGCATTCACATACACCGGAGGCTATGCCACAGTCAACGACGCCTTCAAGATACACAAGCCCGAACCCGAAGAGCCACCAGCCCCCGGCCCTTCCAACCGCTTGCAGCCGGAGTACTTCATGACCCTCTCCATGGAGTACTACTTCTAAGCCGCATCATGCAACCTAACGGCGGGCGGGTGCCCCCTACAACGGCACTCACTGGAAAGCCTGTGCCACGCGGCGGTGTGGTGCGACAGGCGTCTCGCCTGTCCACGCGCTTTTCAGGAATACACGCCCCGCTCTGTGAAGGCCCCCGGTCAACCGTTGAAGAAACCTCTTGGCGATGAAACGGCACCTGCAATCCAATCGTGTATTCGCAGCCTGCTTGGTGGGGCTACTGGCGCTGTACGTGCTGGTGGCCGCGCCATGGCCGCAACTTGGCCCTGATGAGGCGGCCTGGTCCACTTCGGTCGTCAAGGTGCTCGCTGGCAAGGTGCTCGGCCGCGACGCGATGATGGCCAAGGGACCGTACCTGCTCGGCTGGCACCTGCTGGCTTACGTGGCGACCGGGCCGAATGTCATGGCACTGCACCTGCTCGGCGCGGCATGGGCGCTGCTGACCGGCGTGGTCGTGTGCCTGGTGGCGCTGCGATTTGCCGGCAGAGTCGGGCTTCTGGCGACGGGCCTGTTGTACGTCGGAGCGATGGCCGATCCGGCGCTGCGCACCAATGTATATGCCGAGATCATCATGGCCCTGCCGCTGGCGCTGGGCATGATGGCCCTGACA
This sequence comes from Candidatus Zipacnadia bacterium, assembly GCA_029821145.1. Lineage (GTDB taxonomy): Bacteria > Armatimonadota > Zipacnadia > Zipacnadales > UBA11051 > UBA11051. Next base: position 2,659 of record JALGTY010000287.1, on the reverse strand, counting down.
GTCGGGCTGAGCAGAAGCAACCTGCTTCTTGTTGCCGCTGCGGGATTCTGTGCCGGGCTCGCGCTCCTCACGAAGCAGACGGCGATTTTCTATGCCCTGGCGATGGTGGTAGTAGTAGTAGTTGCATACTCGCCGGGAAGCAGTAGATGGCGGAGAGGCGAAGGCGGATGGCGCGACGTCACGAAGGGCTGGCTGGCACTGCTGGCAGGTGGTTTGCTTGCGGCCCTGCCGTGGCTGGCTTACCTATGGCACCACGGGGCCGGGGCGAGTTTCGTGCAAAGCTTCATTGGCGGCGGGACGCAGTACGTAGCCAGACTGAGCGCCTGGCAACTGCTGGAGAATCTGGAGTGGTCACTTGTCCACGTGATGCCGCGCTACACCATTGTGCTCGTTGTCTCGGTGGCGGGGCTGGTACTGCTGAGCAAGCAGGGGGCGAGGTCGCGCAAACAATTGTCGCGTGGGTACGGAGTGGGTCGGCAGTCAGCGGATGGGGGAGAGGGAATATGGTATCTGGTCGCCTGTGCGTGGTATGTGGCGGCGGTTGTAGCGGTCGCGGTCACCGGGCGGTTTGCCGCGCACTACTTCACCCAGCTCTTCCCTCCGGCGGCGCTGTTGGGCGGCCTCTGGATAGCCCACAAGCTGCGTTCCTCGCTTGATTTCCGTACTGATGCCCGTATTGATTCCCGTAGGTCGGGCTTCCAGCCCGACTCATCTGCCAGCAAGTTCAACATTGGCGCTCTGGTGCTGGCTGCCCAGTTGCTGGTGCTGATACCGGTGGGGGCCATGAATTTCGGATACTGGCGCACTGCGGTTGCGGTGACGGCGGCCTCTCCTTGGCGTCAGGTCGGGGAGTACATACGCGAGCGCACCGATCCGCAGGACACGGTGTTTGTGTGGGGCGACCAGACCGAGGTGGTTTACTGGGCCGGCCGCGAGTTGGCCTCAGACGACCCGTGGATCACGCTGGGGTTGTTGGGTTTTAGCCACCAGGGGCCGCTTTTTGCGACCCGCGTGCACCAATACATGGACTGGCAGCGGCTCCGTGATGAACTCGACCGCTGGCAGCCGGCTTATGTTGTCATAGCCCCGGTCATCCAGACGGTCGAGCCGCCACAATGTATGCAATTTGGGACGGAACAGCTACCAGAATTGAAGAGTATTCTCAACAGCGGCTACGATCACGAGACAACTATTGCCGGCTATGAGATACATGCGAAACACGTCGCCACAAAGGCGGACCAATCACTGCACTAATGTGCAGCTCGACAAAGGAGGCAGATCATGAGCGCAGAGGCTGTAGGACTCCTGGCAACACCGATAATGCTGCTGCTTGTCGCCTGGAGCCTCGTCTGGAAAGGCATTGCATTATGGAAGGCGGCCAGGCGGGATCAGACGGCCTGGTATGTGGTGCTACTGCTGCTGAACACAGTTGGAATCTTAGAGATCGTTTACATATTCGCAGTCGCCCCGCGCCAGCCGGAACTTGGGCAGGCGGTCGCACCACCGGCAGAGAGCTGACTGCGCCGGCCCGCCGGACCGTAATCTACAGACGCGACGCAGGCTAAGGAGACGCGCTCATGGACATCAGCAACCAGAGCATTCTGAAGCTGGAACAGGACTGGGGACATGCCGAGATAACTCCGCGAGAGAATATCCGCGCCGGCAGCTACGGGACCTGGACGGTTACCTACATCGCCGGCGCCAATGGGATCGCTGTCGGCGGCAGTCTGCGGATCCTGACGCCGGCGGGCGGCCGCCTGCACTGGGAACTCGGCAAGGTGACCGCATGCGCCGAGCAGGGCGGTGTGTCGCTGGAGGTGGTCACTGAAAAGGTCCATCCGCGCTCGGTGCACCACAGCCATTACCCGTCCATCACAGTCGCGGTCTATGGGCGGCCGATTCTTCCGCGTGAAACAATACGGGTGGTACTGGGCGACACCGGTGGCTATAACAGCGGTCGCTTCATCCGTACGCGCGCTCCGGATTTCGCCGCCAGCAATGTATTCCAGGTGTTCGTGGACCCGGTCGGCAACGCCCGCTTTCAACTTGAGAAGCTCAGGGAGGGGCGCTACCGGGCGGTGCCGGGGGAGCTGACCGTTGAAACGGTGCCCAACATTCCACGGCGGTTTCGCGTCTCGCTGCACCACCCGCCCGCATCCGGCAGGCCTGCAGGGGCAACTGTGACCGTAGAAGACGACTACGAGAACCCGGTGCGCGACTTCGCCGGCAGCGTCAAGCTTGACCCGACCGCCTCGTTACCGGGCTTGCCGGACAGTCTGGAATTCACCGGGGCCGATGAGGGCCACAAGTACTTTGAGTTCCCCGCCCCGGCGTTGGACGAGCCGGCGTACATAACTGCCTACAACGGCAAGCACGAGGTCATCGGAACCTCCAACCCGCTGCAGCCCGGCTTTGCGGGCGAGTACGAAATCTATTTCGGCGACCTGCATGTGATGACCGGCCAGGGCGGCAACGAGGGCATGCTTGGCACCACCGAGGCAGCGCTCTGGTACGCCCGTGACGATCGCGGCCTGGATTTCAGCGCGGTGACAAACAGCGGCCGCGATGCCTGGGACATTGAGGGTCCGGTATTCGCCAAATACAACCAGCCACACCGCTTCGTGACGATGCCGGCGCGTGAGTTCGGGCACAAGAGCGG
>JALGTY010000286.1 GCA_029821145.1 Candidatus Zipacnadia bacterium | reverse complement strand
TAATGGGAGCATGCGCCTACAGCGCTGGCATATCAAACCTATAGCCGCCGCCCCTGCCGGTCCTCATGTAAGTGCCGACGGAGACTAAGACTGCTTTCACCCAAAGAACGAATGTATGGTCAGGGTCGAGGTGATGCGGTCCGGGTTCACCGTACGGCAATTGCTGCTTGCGCTGCCATTCTTCCGCAATCCAGTTGCGATAAAGAAGAGGCAGGTCGGCAAGGCGCCAGCATATCTGGTCCAGTTCCTTATCTGTCGGCCCTCTTGGCATACTCGAGAGCAGTTCGCGGCCGATAGGCGTGTCTGCGGGCGACCAATAGCCCAGCCCCGGAATAGGATTGAGCACATTGATGTCGAGACGGTAGTAACCCGTTGGCCCCCCTCCCGATGCGATCAGCACTATGGGAGGCTCTGCGTCCTCCGCAATGTGTGCCGGCAACCCGGCCGCGACCTCCGTCGCCCAAAGCAGCGTTCGGACGGGCACGTCGGCCGCGATGACGGAAAACCTTCTCCCGCTCGCCGGCGCCCGCGTGACAATATCAACTTCGCTAGCCTTCGACAACCGTGCCACTAAATCATCCAGAGTATAGGTTCCCGCCTCAACACTGACCCGCTCGCCACCCCAACTGGCCTCAGCGTAAGGCGACGCCCACCACAAAGTTGAACCGGAGAGGGGAGGCTGGGTCACCACACATAGTGTAGGTGGCCGAATCGGCAAACGGAGCTTGTGGCAACTGCTCCTTCCGTCATGGCGTGTCGAGACGTGTACAACCCACGTCGGCCAAAGCCCGACGCGTAGTCGCTCGCCCTCTCTGGTCGGGTGACCCTCTTCGTCCACCATTCCAGCTCGCTGGGCTATTCGCAGTGCCGCTGCCCACTGCACCTCGGAAAGCACCTCCGCCCCCAAGTAGCCCATTTCTCGCGCAGCAAGCTGCTCGGACGTAGTACGTTCCAATATCCCGGCAACAAGCGCAACGCGAGGTAGCTCGCCGGTGAGGAGTTCCTCATCGCTAAGCCGCGAAGGCGCCGTGACTGCGAGGCATCTGCCCGTTGGATCAACGGTAACGCGCAGCCCGGCATCCCTGAACGCTTCTACAACGCCGCCCGGGTCTGCGCGTAGCTCCTCAATGCCTGGCAGCTCTACATCAAGCGCCAGGTCTGCGTTGATGACTACGGCCACGCCCGGAGACTCCGCAAGTGCGGCCATTGCCGACGCCATCAGCAGGCCGCTCAACGCCGCGGAGATCACTCCCGCCGCGACCCGCGGGGCCTTTCTGCGGTCGATCACCTCATTTGCCTCCTGGCACGAACGCCGTGAGATCGAGCGCGCTCTGTGATTCTGCACAAGCTCACCAGACCACATCCCGAACCGTGGACTCAAGGTCCATTTCCAACGCCTTCCGAGCCACTTCACCCGTCTCGTTGTCTCGCGCGGCCAAAGTCCCCAACAGCTCCTGGGCTCGTTCTGTGCCGATACGACGCATGGCACGGCACGCGTGAGAGGAATGCAACTCCCTGGCAATCCAGTCCAGATAGGGCAAGACTGTGTCATGGCGCACCGAGTAGAGCGCCTTTGTTCGAGCAGTTGCGGGGATCTTCGTTTTCGATGACGAGTGCTTGCGTAGGGGCTGGAAGAGCTCTTCACAGCGCGCCTCTAGCCGCTCGACATCAAACGGCAGCACACGCAGAGCCGCGCGGTTCCCACACAGCACCTTCCAGGTCATCCAATCCAGCAGTTGAACCTCCACTTCGTACTGCCCTGGCTGCTCGAACTGGTACAAACCGGTTACGACCCAGAAAACCGAATATGTGCCGCCTGGTTCCACGACCCCAATCCCATATAGTCCGTCAGGCCGACGTTCGGGCCGCGGTGTACCGGCCAGCAGTTGCCCGTCGGCGGCGCGGACCGTAAGATGCAGGGCAGGGACCTGATTGCTGCCCGTCAACACCTCGACGGCCTGTGCGCTCTGGTTTGTCAGGTCCAGTCGCGCAACCACGGGCTCGCCTGCAGATATGGGCCCGTCATTCGGCACGAACCGCACCTTGAGCGCCAAGTCGCTCGCGAGCGCCCGCCGGGGCCGGGGCTCTCCGGCACCATGCGTCGCCTGCAGGCACGCACACAACACAATTGCCAATGCCGGCAACTTGGGAGACGCTCTGGGCGGCTTGCCGAGCTTCTGATCCTTCATGATGACCTGCGCATTAATCATACCTCTTGATCGTCGTGCTGCCGCTGAAGTCGCTGAGGCATGCCCGAAAAGTCCTACAATGCAGGAACAAGATACTCACCGCCACGGCCGCTGCCGTCTTTGGCCAACCCGCTGATGGAAACCAGCACGCACTTAACCCAAAGCACATAGGTCTTGTCTGGTTTCAGTTGATCCATCGGCTCGCCGTCGGAGGGCTCATACGAGCGTTCCCATTCTTCCTGAACCCAGTTGCGGTAAAGAAGCGGCAGGTCTGAAAAGCGCCACCCGATCCAATGCTGTCCCTCCGCCGTCGGTCCGCCTCCGTAAGCCGAAAGCAACTTCTGGCCGCCAGGTGAATCTGAAGCCGAGTAGTAGCCCAGTCCGGGAATCGGGACAAGGACATTGTGCTGACGATAGCGCGTTTCCGCGCGTTCCCCTCTTGAGCCTACGGCTATTATCGGCGGCTGTGCATTGGGCACAGTGCGTGCCGGCAGGCCGGTGGCGATCTCGATGGCCCATAGCAGTTCTCTGACACGTACCTGGCTGGCGACCACAGCCAGCTTCCTGTCACTCGCTGGTGAGCGCGCGACAAAGTCGACCTCGCTCACTGCTGACAAGCGCGCCAGCAGATCGTCTAAAGCATAGGTTCCCGCCTCAACACTAACCGGCTGGTTACCCCAACTGGCCGCAGCGTGAGACCACGCCCACCAAAGGACTGACCCAGACAGGGGAGACGCGGTGACAGCGGGCTCTGTTGGGGGACGAATCCCGAATCTCAGCTTCCGGCAAATACGGTCGCCGTTACGGACTGTCACCACGTGTGGCTCCCATCTGCACCAGATACCCACACACAGGTGCGTGCCTTCCTCGGTCGCACGCCCCTCTTCATCCACCAACCCGCGCCTGCGGCCTATCCGTTGCGCTACCGCCTGCTGTGCTTCGGAAAGCTTCTCCACGGGTACGTATCCTTGGAACCGCGAGGCGAGCTGCTCCGACGTAGTGCGTTGCAGTATCCCCGCCGCAAGCGCAACGGGCAACAGGTCTGCTATGCGCAAGTCATCGTCGGCCATTAGCAGCGGCCTCGTGACGGCGATGCATCTCCTTGTTGGGCCAACGGTAACACGCAGCCCTGCATCCTTGAATGCCTGTACAACGGCGCCTGGGTCCGCGCGTAGGTCCTCAATGCGCGGTAACTCTACATCAGGCGCCCGTTCTGTGTTGATGACTACAGCCACGCCTTGGGAATCTGCCGAAGCGCTCAAACAGACGTGTTCTCCCGCTGGCAGCAGGCCGCTTCCCGCCGCCATTGCGGCCGCCAGAGCGATAAACAGGCGTTTGCTGGAAGGGGTCACGTTCTTGGCCTCCGGGGAAAAGCCGTGTCAAACTGAGTGGGCTTTGGTATCCATTACACCGTCAGGGGACAACATCCCAAACAATGGGCTCTCGACGGGGCCGTTTCGACCCCTCACGCACCGCTTCGCCGACGCTGTCCTCTCGGGCAGCCAAGGCATCCAGGAGTGTTTGCGCTCGCTCCGTCCCGATGCGACGTACGGCATCACAGGTATAAGGGTTGGGCCATTGTGTGGCGATCCAATCGAGATACGGCAAAACTATGTCGTTGCGCACCGAGTAGAGTGCCTTTACCCGAGCGACCATTGGCACGTCCGTTCTCGACGACAAGCCCTTACGTAAGGGCTGGAAGATCTCCTCACAGCGTACTTCCAGTCGAGATGCATCAAAGGGCGTCACCCGAATTGAGGCTCTAGCCTCAGATATGACAGGTAGAGCCTCCTTCCCACGGTCCAGAAGTTGCACATGTACGGTGTAGTTCCCCGCATCTTGGAACTGGTACCACCCGGTTATGACCCAGACTTCTGACCTGTTCTCTCCCGGCCTGAAGCTCATGCCGCCTAGGTACTCTTGTGGGCACGTAACTTGAGGCGAGCATCTTGGTCGCGGCATAGCCGCCACGAGTTCACCATCGCCATCGCGTACCGTCAGATACGTGCTTTT
>JALGTY010000285.1 GCA_029821145.1 Candidatus Zipacnadia bacterium | reverse complement strand
CCGGCAGACTCATGGCGGTAGTAGAACAGAAGCCCGTCCAGCAGATCGCTGTAATTCTCGGCCAGGTGGGCGGTCACCCTGGGGAAATAGGTGCAAGGCGCGAAGGCCAGATGCGGGTTATGTGCATGGGCCGCATCCATCATTTGCCCCAGGTATTCCGGGGTGTAGAAGTTGAGATTGTGCGTGAAATCGTCAATGCTCCATGCCACCAGGTTGGGATACTCGACGCTCAACTGGCCGATGGCATCGGCCCAGGCGACATAGTCAAGCCCGAATGGCTCCGACTTGATGGTTTTCGACTCCGACGGCGGCACCAGCGAAACCCAGACCTTCAGATCGCTGTCCTTGGTTGCCTCCAGGAAGTCCTTCAGGTCGGCCCAGTCCGTTTCGCGATGCCAGATGAGGAAGTCATAGGTGTTGCAATGCAGTTCCTGGAGTTCCGCGACGAGGCGTGGAATGTCCACATGGCGCTGTTCGTTTCGCGGCTCGCCGTCGTAGGTAGCCAGCGTGCCTCGGATGACCGCTCGGCGGGCCTCCTGAGCCTCCGGCGTGTCCTCGGCGCGAGCGCAGCCCATGACAATGGGGAGTACCAAGGCGACAGCGGCAAGGATTCGCAACATTGTCTTCTCACCTCCATAGAGTATTCCGGCGACCCGCTATTCGACGCCGAAGATGTCGGCGGCGGTCTGCCAGTAGATGCGCTCTTTCTGCTCGTCGGTCGCGCCCATCAGATTGAGGATTTCCTCATAGCGGTCAATCAACCTCTGCGGCGGATGGGTATCAGAGGCCCAGACCAGCCGCTCCAACATGCCCTGCCAGACCTCCTCGCCCTGGCGCAGGAAATGCTCCTTCAGGTACTGTGTATCGAGGTGCAAAAGCCAACCGCCGGTGAGGTCCCAGTAGATGTTCTCCCAGGTGGCGATGACCGCGCAGGCTTCTTCGACCCACGGGAAGCCCAGATGCGGCATGAGGATTTTGAGGTCCGGGAAGCTACGTGCGATGGCGTCGAGGCAGACCGGCCGCTGGTAGCGCGCGGAGGTATGGTGCCCACGGTCATTGTGCAGCCGGCCGAGCATTCCACAGTGGAGGTTGATCATCATGCCGAGCGCCTCGGCGCGGGCATAGATCGGCCACAGGCTCTGGTCATCGTAGAAGGTGGCCGGGATGATAACCTTCAGCGCCTCGAAGCCCAGTGCGTACAGCTCGTCAACTTTTTGCGGACCATCCAGGCCGAGGCGGACATAGCCGAAGCCGATGATCATGTCGGGGTAAAGCTCTTTGGCGCGGATTACCCCCTCGTTGTCATACTGGTTGAAAAGCGGTCCGCAGGTGGACATGCCGACTTTTTCCACGCCGGCTTCTCTGGCCTTGGCAATGTAGTCTTCAAGGTCGCCCTCCGGGACGTGATAATGGCGGTGGATGTCGAAATAGCGCTGAGTAGCAGCCACAGTAGTTACCTCCAAATACGCGACCTCACAACATTACCTACCTCGTACGACACTTCAGTCAGTTCCCTGCTCAACCGAGTATCACATCTTTGATTATTAGGATGGCTGCGACGCCGAGCAGCACGGAGCCGAATACTATCTTCACTGCCGTCGGCTTGAGCCTAGTTGCCATCAGCCGGGAGCCGAGCTGACTCCCACTGAGTACAGACAAAACGCAAAGGCCCCAGATTGCCCATCGCGGCACAGCGGCTGTCAGGAGATGCGAAATGAAACTGGATGTTCCAGAGCAAGATATCACAAAGGTAGAGGTAGCGGCAGCCATTTTGGGATCAAGCCCGGCGATGTAGAGGAGTGGCACAACAAAGGAACCACCCCCACGCCCCAGCAAACCCGCACAGAAACCCAGTACCGCCCCGCCACACAATCCCAGCAGTAGTTGCCCTGTGCGTGATAGGCCCCCGCCCTGCGGTCGCCAGCCCGACAGCATTAAGACTGCCGCCGTAGCAGTGAAAAGCGCAAATGCCAAGATGACTGGCTTGGTTGCCAGATGCACGTTGATCAAGGTTCCCAGCGGCGCAAATATCAGCATTACTATACCGAAAGGTATCGCGACACGCCAGCTAATGAGGCGCTTCCGACTGTATGTAATGCCTGCAGATACGCTATTGACTACGTTGAGCAGCATCCCCAGTGGGATCGCCTCTGTTTTGAAATCCATTCCTGACCAGAAGAGAATGGGGATGTAAAGTTGCGATCCCCCCATGCCCAACATGGAGAACACAAAGGCGATGACAAAGAACAATAGCGGACTCAGATAGATGAGTTCCAGAAGAAACACGCTCACATTGTTTCTGCGCCAGAGTAAGCCCTGTCCGAATGCCTGGGATTTCGCCCCCGTACCCTATTATCAATATTGTTCATGCTAATCAATTTCCCGCAGATACAAGGAGTTTTGATGTTCGTTTGTTATACGGGTTGACTTACTGCGGACCTGTTTGGCCCGGCTTACTGCTCGGTGGCGACCCCTGAGGGAGGCTGTTGGTCGGAGATCGGGTACGGCCCCAGCTTCACGATCCCTTCGATTTTCGCAGACTGCATGATCTGCAGCCTTCTCTCAGCGGCCAGACGCGCCAGGCGCTCGCGCTCCAGGTTGAGCTTGAGCGCCTCCTGAAGCTCCTCAAACGGCGGGAGGCCTTCGGGCCTTCTTTCGAGCCGCTTGATTATATGATAGCCCATCCTGGTAGGGACCACCGAACTGATCTCGCCATCCTTGGTAAGCGCGAATGCCGCTTGCTGGAACGGGTCGTCACCCTTTGCGATCCAGCCCCACTCTCCGCCGATGTCCTTGGTCCAGGGGTCAATTGAGTTTGCCTTGGCGGCATCGGTGAAGCTGATGGTGCCGGCCAGGATCTGGCTGCGGAGTTCTTGCGCTTTTTCTTTGTCGGAGACGCAAATGTGGGCGACCTTGACCTTGTCCGGCTGGCGCAGCTTCTCGCGATTGCGGTTGTAATACTCAGCCACCATCTGGTCGGTGATATTGACCCGGTCTGCGACCATCTTCTCCAGCAGTACGGTCAGGTAGATATTGTGACGGAAGAATTCAGGGGTCATTTGGTTGCCCTGCAACCATCTGGCGAAGTTGACGCCGGTGAAAGGGGCCTGGAGCTCGATTTGGCGTTGAGTGGCCTCGCAGCGGGCGTCCAGCTCTTCTTTGGACACACTAACGCCGGCTCTTGCCGCGGCCTGCTCGATCGCTGCAGCAGCAATCATGTTTTGGAGCACCTGCGCGCCGAAGCGTGCCAGGCAAGCCTGAACCAGCCGGCTGTAGGGGATATTCTCGCCGTTGACGGTTGCGGCGAATTGAGGGGCGTCGGTCTGGCTCCAGACAGCTCCAGTGAGTGTCAGTGCCAGGATCAGTGCTATTAACAGTGTCTTAGAGCGGCTCATTGCTTTGCTCCTCTGGCGGCGTAATCTGGTCGGTGGTAGATTCCCTGTCATCTCGTGGCCGCCGGATGTTTATCCACATCTTGCTGTTCTTCTCCGAGGCCTCGGTGCCGAGGTCGGTGGACAGTTCGGCCAGGCGAGCTGCGATCTTGTGTGCCCGGGCCGCCTCCGGATAAATCGGCCCCATGCGGCTGCGCGGTATCCAAATCGGCTTGGCAAAGATGTTCCAGCCATAGTTCTCGGTATATTTGAGATGAAAGATCGCGCTTTCCATCCGCTCGCCCTCGCGCTGGTCGAAGACAAAGTTGCCCATCGAGTAGAGGATCGGACAGCCGTTGTAAACCTCCACCCCCTGCAGCATGTGGGGGTGATGGCCCAATACGACATCAGCGCCGTTATCCACCAGGTAATGAGCCAGTTTCCTCTGCCGATCGTTAGGGGTCTTGTGGTACTCGTCGCCCCAGTGCACGGAGACGAACAGAAGGTCACATTCGGCCTTGGCGCTGGTAAGCTGCCTGGCCAGTTCATCGTAGTCTTCAATCTTGGCGTACGAGCCGTGCTCGAAGGTCAAGTCGGTGTAGGCCATGAAACCGAGGACATAGTCGTTCACGGCGAAGTAGGTCGGCTTCCAGGCGTCCTCCTTTTCGTCTGGACGCCGGCATCCGCAATAGGCCACTCCGTACTCTTCCAACGTGTCGAGGGTATTCTCTACGCCCTTCTTTCCGGCATTGAGCGTGTGGTTGTTGGCCAGCGAGACAATGTCGAAGCCGCCGTCAACCAGGACCTGTGCGGTCTCTGGCGGTGCGCGGAAGAGCAGATACTTGCTCGGCGAATGTGGCCCCTCGTCCGAAAGTGGACATTCCAGATTGGCAAAGGCAATGTCGGCGGAGCGGGTGAGAT
>JALGTY010000284.1 GCA_029821145.1 Candidatus Zipacnadia bacterium | reverse complement strand
CGCCCAGCCATTCGAGCGTGTCATAGCCGTCGTGTGCTTCGGCGGTAAAGGGATACCATTCGCCATCGGAGTCCCATCGCCCCCGGCAGTCCTGAACGACAAAGGCATAGCCGTTCCTGGCAAAGGCCACGCCCTGCTCCCACTGAGTGACTCTGCGGTACGAAGTCCTCACCAGCACTGTCGGATATTGCCCTTCAGCGAGAGGCAGGATTACGGTAGTTGCCAGTTCCACACCGTCCCGCATGGGAACGCGCACATTTCGGATGATCCTGCACTCAGGTGTTACGCTTGTCTGTTTCATCCCTGGCCTCTCAATGTCGTTGCCGTTGTCGGGTACCCACACTAAAGGTGTGGGTGGCATGGCATGCACCCGCATCCGTACACACTAGCTCTTCTTGGCACTGTGAATCACATCCCCGCCTCTCATTGTCCTTCTTCGCCTCGCACAAACACTACCGCCTCCGCATCCTCGTACATAACCTTCCAGTTCGCACTACTGCGTACCGCCACCGCGAGCGGCACACCGGGCTGGACAATGCCCCACTGCACGTTGTATCTCTCAGCCACCTGTTCCCAGCCTTCCCTGGTTTCGCGGATAGTTAACCAGTCTTTGAATACCTCTTTCCCGTACATGTCCACGCGACCATCCATGAACACCCGGTGCCGCGGATACAGCCGGTGTATCAGGTATCCGCCCCAGTGGTAAGGGTTGTACATGTTCCCCGCCAGGTCGTGGCTGTCAATCCAGTCCGCCGCTGCAACGGGAAACAGATTCTCATTGAGCGCACGCTTTGCCACCACCGGCCGGCTTATCGCCAGCACTCCGACCAGCATCACAACAGCCAACGCGACCGGGAGCAGTCTCTCCGGCTCATCCTCCGACCCTCGACGCCAGCCCATCAGCCCCGGGGACACACCTCGTACCCATTCACTCAGCACCGGCGCCACCACCCAGGCCATCACTATCGCCGCCGGCATCGCCGCTCTCCCCCAGCGTAACCCCATCATCACCATCAACCCGGCCAGCAACAGCTCGAACAGCGACACTTGCCGTATCCTCAGCAGCACTACCAGCGCACCGCCGATGAGTATTAGCGTCATCGCCGCCATCTCAAGGGAGGCGAGTGTCGGAGCCTGCCATTCCTGCACTACTCGTGTGGCCCAGGCGTGAGCACCCCCGGGCAGGTAGTCGAGAGAATAGAGCATCAGCTTCAGTCGCGCCGGGTTAAGAACACATGCCGCAACGCAGGCCAGTAGCAGCGAGGCACCCTCCACCAGACCCGGCGCCGAGAACCTCAGCCCCTCAGCCAGCCTATCCCGCGAGCCCAGCGCCCTGTGCGCCATCCAGAAGCCCACAATAGCCAGCCCCAGCGTGAAGCTGGCATGGGTGTTGGCCCACAGCACGAACAGCAGCGGCACCAGCCACTTCAGCCACGGTCGGCTGGTACTGCCGTCAAGGAGGCTTAGCAGCACCAGCAGCAGAAGCGGCATCATCAAGTGCGGGCGGCAAGTGAGGTTCGGCATGCTCGCCGCCGCTACCAGCACCAGGACCACCACTGTGAGCAAATAGGAGGATCTCCGGCAAACCAGCAGCACCGCCAGCAACCCCAACGCAAGCGCCGCCAGAATCATGCGCAGCCACACCAAAGCTTCGTTCTGACCAATGCTGTACCCAGCGGCCTGCATCACCTCAAAGAGCCATTGCTGCGGGGGCCGGAAGTTGCCGGCTGCGGTGTGGGAGTATTGGTCGTAAAGCGCTATGTCGCCGGTGCGGATGATGTCCTGGCCAAGCTGCAGATGCCACCAGACATCATAGGAGCGGATATGGCCGGAACCGATCATCCCGCCCAGCGTCACTCCCAGGACAACCGCTGCTGCCCCGAACCACACATGCCATCGCCGTCCCATCGCCGTCCTCATCCCTGCTTCATCTTTCCCTACAATCCCCGCACCAGCTCAATCCCTCCATCCACCAACACATCCACTGCCTCCGGCTTCCACGCGTAGGTCGGCCTGAGCGTGGTGTCGTGTGCCGCGCTCAGGTGAGAACGCAACTTGTCGCGTTCTCAGCTTCCAGCCCGACTCTCGTCTTCACGAATAGCGCGGACCAATGCAATCCCTCCATCCACCAACACATCCACTGCCTCCGGCCGGAAGCCAAGCGGAAGCGGCTCGTCGGGCAACGTGTAGTAGATGAAGCTGGCCGCCACCTCATAACCACCTGCCGCATGTTCCCCCCGCGAAGCGAAATACGTGCAGACCAGATTGCTGTATCCAAGCGTCCACAACTGCACATCCGCCAGTTTCTCCTTCAATTCCAGGCCCACTCCCACACAGATCTCGCCCGACATCCCCAGCAGGCACACCTCACCGATTCTCAGCGCCTGCACTTCCATCGGCGCACAATCAACCAGCTTCCCTTTCTCGGCTATCGTCTTGCGTACCCACGCCGCCCATCCCCGTTCATATTCATTGCTCGCCTCATACCTGGCAAGCTGCTCCTCGGCCGGAGCCCCGATCATCGGCAGTTGCACTATGGCGCTTGCTCCGGCCAGTTCATCGCCAAGCTTCTGCGGCTCACCACACAGCGCCGCTTCCACTGCGCGCGCCAGCTCATGCCCGATCTCATATACCGTCTCCACCGTCGCTGCTCCGAAGGTCCTCTTCACCGGGTCCACCGAGCGCGGCTTGACATCACCTCCGCAGCCCTGCAGAAAGATCGGCATGGTCCCCGGCATTGCCTCACGCAACAGTTCCCGCGCCGGTCCCGGGTAGTCCGTCCCGATCAGATACCCTCCCATCGTCGTCGGATGACACGCATACGAAAACAGCACCGCCCGCACCTCACCATCCGGCGTCAGCACCCGCATCACCGGCACATCCATGTCAATCGGCTCATCCGGCGCCGGCACCATCCCCACGCATTTCCCCTCCGCATTCTTCCGCCTCCGGTTGATGCCCATCGTGCAGCATCCCACCGTGTAATCCAGCTCGCCGTCCTGCAGGTCATCCACTGCCTCCCGCAGCAAGTCACACAGCTTATCCCGTGTCTCGGACAGATACTCCTCATCCAGCGGCCACATCCCCTTGACTACCCCGAACGAGGGCCCGCAGTGAGTGTGGCTGCAGTTGACAAGCATCCGCTCCGGAGCGATTCCCAACTCCGCGCCCACCTCCCGTATCCGGTCAATGAAGTACTCGGTGAGCGAAAGCCCATCAAGCGCCAGTATCCCCACCCGCGTCTTACCGTTGTCAAACACGACCGCAAAAGCCTCCAGATCATTGTACTTGCCGTCTGAAGGATGTTCCCGTCCTCCGAAGCCTGACAGCCACACCGGACGTTCCGGTGTTATCACGTTGCTCGCGATTCCTACCTGCATGGCTCACTTCCTTTCCACTTATCTCCAATCGTTCACTGACGCGTGGCTCGGCCTGAGCGTGGCGTCGTTCGCCACGGTCAGGTGAGAAGGCGAGTTATCGCGTTCTCAGCTTCCAGCCCGAGTCTGCCCGATCATGGCACGAATAATGCGCACTATGTGCTTATTCATCGTCCTTACAACGACCGCACCAGCTCAATGCCCTTGTTGATGAGTACCGCCACGGACTCGGGCTTGTAGCCCAGCGGCCTTGGCTCGGGCGTCAGCGAGTAAAGGAACGCTGTTTCTGCCTCATAGCCACCTTCGGAGTGCGCGCCCAAAGAGGCCACATAGGAGCGCAGAAGGTTGGAGTAGCCGAGCGTCCACAGTTTCAAATCGGACAGCTTCTGTTTGAGCTCCAGCCCGATTTCACAGCTTGTCTCGCCGCCCATAGCGAGAATATGGAGACCGCCGATCTTCAGCACCTGGACCTCCACCGGCAGCGTGTCAGCAAGGCCGCCCTTCTCGGCGATGGTCTTGCGAGCCGCCTGCGCATACGCTTGCTCCCAGTCGTTGCCCGCTTCAAGCCCGGTAAGCTGCTGCTCCGTGGGTGTGCCCCGAGTGGGCAGATCAGCGGTGCCGCTGGTGCCTGCCAATTCATCGCCAAGCTCTCCTGGCTCACCGCACAGCGCGGCTGCGACGGCGCGTCCCAGCTCATGCCCGATCTCATAGACTGTCTCCACCGTAGCGACGCCGAAGGCTTTCTTGACCGGGTCAACCGAGCGCGGCTTGACATCGCCCCCGCAGCCCTGCAAGAAGATCGGGAGGCAACCGGGGATCGCTTCGCGCAGCAGACCTCTGGCCGGGCCCGGGTAGTCGGTGCCGATAAGCTGCCCGCCCATCGTCGTCGGACGGGGATCGCTTCGCGCAGCAGACCTCTGGCCGGGCCCGGGTAGTCGGTGCCGATAAGCTGCCCGCCCATCGTCGTCGGATGGCAGGCATAAGAAAACAGCACGGCGCGCACTTCGCCGTCGGGCGTAAGCACGCGCATAACGGGCACGTCTATGTCAATCGGCTTGTTTGGGGCGGGCAACATGCCGGCGTATGTTCCGTCCGGATTCGCGCGGCGCCGGTTGATACCCAGCGTGCAGCAGCCGACGGTGTAGTCCAGCTTGCTGTCCTGCAAATCGCCCACAGCTTCCTGCAAGAGACCAGAGAGCTTCTCCTTAAGCTCGGCCAGCCATTCGTCGTCAAATTTGCGGATTGAGCCCCTGACCACGCGACATGCCGGCGCGCAGTGGGTGTGGCTGCAGTTGACCAACATTCGTTCCGGGGCAATGCCGAGTTCGCCGGCGGCCTCGCGTATCGGCTCCAGCAGAAACTCGTCAATGCCAACAAGGTCCAGGGCCATGATACCTACGCGCACGTCGCCATCATCAAAGACCACCACGGATGCTTCGAGGTCGTTATA
>JALGTY010000283.1 GCA_029821145.1 Candidatus Zipacnadia bacterium | reverse complement strand
TCAATCGTCTTGTCTGTTGCCCAACGCTTACCCTCACCCCCACCCACTCCTGCGGAGCGGGTACCCGCTCTCCCAGGGGAAGAGCGGGGTAAAGACGTGTCGCCGTTTTCTGTTTCCCCTCTCCCTGCGGGAGAGGGGTCAGGGGTGAGGGGTATAGGTGGCAGTTCCCTCCGCGTTGTGAGGAAGATACTACTGCAGCCCGCTGCGTAGGCCGCGTTTACATCACTGCAACTGTCGCCCACAACTACCGACCTCTGCAAGTCATGTCCGTACTTGGCGGCGGCTGTCAGCAGTTGTCCGGGACGCGGCTTGCGGCAATGGCAGCCCTCGTCGGGCCGATGGGGGCAGTAGTGTACGCCATGAATCAACCCGCCCGCTTCAGCCACACACAGACGCATCCGTGTAAATATGTCAACCAGTGTCCGCTCCGAGAAATAGCCCCGACCCACCCCGGACTGGTTGGAAATCACATATACTTCCACGCCGTGCTCGTGCAGCCGCCTCAGGGCCGCCAGAGCATCCGCCCGGAAGCGAAACTCAGCCCAGCTCTTCACATAATCGTAGCTGTCCTCATTGATTACGCCGTCTCTATCCAGAAAAAGGGCCGGCTGGTTGCGCAATGTCATGCTCCTCAGTTGACAGTCACCCGTGCAACATTGATATCTTAACCGTCCGCACTTATCTTGGCAAATGCTGTGGGGATTGGCTTATACTATCTACTATTCAAACCGGCGGCCCACCAGGCATTCGCGGGCTGCCCTTCGACGCTGCTCCCTTCGGCAAGCTCAGGGCAGGCAGGGCCGTGAGCCTGTGCTTCGACGTTGCTCAGCACCGTGAGCTTGTCGAACGGTCGAACGGGAAGCTGAGAACAGAAAAAAAACCGGGCTTTTTTCCGTTCTCACCTGAGCTTTCCAAGAAACAGAAAAGCTCAGGCCGCGCTACGCGTTTTTTTCGAGAGCGCGGCGCATGGCTGGCACGGTAAACAGCTACTAATCTGTGGGGGCGTAACCTGACATGACCATCGCAGAGTTTCAGAAGCTTATCGAGGACATATACTACGAAAAAGACAGCTCGCGCGGCATGGAGGCCACCTTCATGTGGTTTGCAGAGGAAGTCGGCGAGCTTTCGCAGGCGCTGCGCTCGGGTTCGCACGATCAACTGCGCGACGAGTTCGCCGATGTCGCCGCCTGGCTGAGCACCCTCGCATCCATCGCTGGAGTGGACCTGCAGGAGGCTGTGACGGCCAAGTACAGTGACGGCTGCCCCAAGTGCGGCTCAACTCCCTGCGAATGTGAGGACGGTTAGACAGTGGCCAGGGTGATGGTCGCAGTCAGCGGAGGAGTAGATTCGGCAGTCGCGGCGTTGCTGTTGACACAGCAGGGCCACGAGGTCTGTGGAGTGACGATCCAGACAGTCGCGTCTGCTGCCCTTGAACCATTGTGGCAAGACGCCCTCGACAGCGCAAAGCAAATCTGCGATGCCTTAGACATCCCGCATCAGGCAGTTGATCTTTCTGCCGAGTTTTCCGCTCACGTCATAGGCCATTTTGTGAGCGAATATGCCGTTGGGCGCACCCCGAACCCGTGTGTGGTGTGCAACCCGGCGATCAAATGGGGCCATCTGCTTGACCACGTCATCGCTGGCGGCTACGAGCATCTGGCAACCGGCCATTACGCCCGCATCCGCCAATCTACCGGGCGTTGCCAGCTCTTGCGCGGCAAGGACCCGGACAAGGACCAGTCCTACATGCTCTACCGCCTCAGCCAACAGCAGCTTGCCCGGACGCTGCTGCCACTTGGCGAGCACACCAAGGACGAGGTGCGAAAACTTGCTGCGGCAAACGATCTGCCGGTGGCCGATAAGCCGGAGAGCCAGGACTTGTGCTTCATCGCCTCCGAAAATCATACCGACTTCCTGCGCGAAAGAATAGACTTCTCGCCTGGACCGATACTTGATGTGGCTGGCAATAACCTGGGCGAGCATCAGGGCCTGCCCGCCTATACCGTCGGTCAGCGCAAAGGTCTGGGGATCGCCGCCCCGCAGCCGCTCTACGTCATCCGCAAGGACGTAGAGAATAACGCTCTGATTGTTGGCCCGCGCGAGGCTGTGTTCGTCAAGACTTGCCGTCTGAGCCAGCTCAATTGGGTGTCGGTGCCGCCGCCGGATTACGGCTCCGAAGTCGCCGGTCAACTGGAGGTCCGCTACCGCACCAGTCCTGTCAACGCTGTACTGAAGGTAGTGGGGAAGAACGCGGCGGCGAAGCTGGAGAGCCCACAGGTCTGTGCGCCGGGCCAGTCAGGGGTGCTGTATGACGACGAGGTGCTGATGGGCGGCGGCGTCATCGAGCCGGATTAATTTCCAATTTGCTTCCCGGAGAGTAAGAGACTGTTATGAACCCGACTTTCGATGTCTGTGCGCTGGGCTGTGTATGCTGGGACCTGCTGGGAACGGTCGAGCATTACCCCGCTCTGGACGAGAAGGTCCCGCTGCTTGAGTTCACTCAGCACGGCGGTGGCAGGGCGGGAACAGCCGCAGCAGCAATCGTCGCAATGGGCGGCCAGGTTGCCATTTTCGGTCGTATCAGCGACGACAAATTCGGCGAATACATCCTGGAGGAATTCGCGGCCAGCGGCGTCAACACCGATGGGCTGGAGATAATTCCCGGCGAGGCTTCACAGTTCGCTTTCTGTGTGGCCCATCGGCAGACCGGCCAGCGCACAATCTTCTACAAGCACGGCTCGATGTCCAGGATCAGCGCGGACGGAATTGACCTGGACGCACTGACCGACTGCCGCTGCCTGTTGATCGATTCGCACCACCCGGGCGCTTCTATCGCTGGTGCCAAAGTCGCCAGAGCAAAGGGCGTGCCGGTAGTGCTGGACGCCGAAAGGCTGGAGCCGCGGCTCGATGAGCTGTTCGCGACCAGCGATTACATAATCGTACCCGCCGGCCTGGTTGAGGCGCTTGAAGAAGAAGACGAGGCCGCCGGTCGAAGCCTGCTGCTGCGTCACAATCCGACTGCCCTGGTCGTCACGCGTGGGGCGGATGGCGCCGACGTATATCAGGGCCAGGACAGCTTCCACCAGCCGGCATTCTTGGTGCCGGAGGTTGTAGATACGACCGGCGCGGGGGATGTATTTCACGGGGCGTTTGCGTATTGTGTGGCGCTGGGCTACGAGTTGGCCGACTGTGTGGCCTCTGCTTCAGCGGCCGCGGCGTTGAGCACCACGGCTCTGGGCGGCCGCGGGCACTTACCGTTGATGGCCGAGGTCAAGGCTCTCGTTCACGGCCCGGACAGCAGGTAGCTCTACTGAGATCGCCGGGCCTGTGCTGCCGTGGGCTTTATGTCAGGCGCGCGGTGGTCTGTGTCTGGTTGTCATCCTCTTTGATGGGTGGTGGCAGGGGCATGCGCGAGAGGTCCGGATAGGTGCGGGTGGTGCGGCCCTCCGGCATCACGATCTCGGCCCGCGCCAGAGCGTTCTTGACCCGTATCGGAAGCTCCTCGGTAGCCAGCCAATCCTGCGTGGGGAATACCGCAACCGGCATGCGCACACAGGCTGAGCCACCGGGAGCTACTTCTGCTTCGGCCGGTCCCGCCATCGGCAGATGCCGGGGGAAATCCTCCAACATATCGTCAATAACGGCCTGGATCACGCCGCTCGCCTTCTCGGCGTCCTCCGCGCTGCCCATTGGCACCTCGACTATGTAGTTGACGAAGTGCTCTTCATAGACTGTAACGATGGTGATAGTGCCGTTGGGTATGTAGTGCAACTGGTTATCGAGGTCCTTGAGCACCGTCACGCGCAGGCCGATCACTTCGACCAGCCCGAATTTGCCGCCGACCTCTATGTAGTCGCCCACCACGTACTGGCCCTCCAGCAGCAAGAAGAAGCCACTGATTGTATCTTTCACCAGCGTCTGAGCGCCGAAACCGACCGCGATACCCACAATCCCCGCGCCAGCCAGCACAGTCGTAAGCTTGACATCCATTACCGACAACACCCACAGTATCGCGCCGACGCCGATAACCCATTTGGCGACATTGGCCAACAGCCCAAGCACCGTCACCGCACGCCGGGCCTGCTGCCGCACCCGAGCGGCCGCCGTCATGGCTTCGGCTTCAAGACGTAACACAGTGCGGCGGATTATCAGCATGACTATACTATGGCACTCAGCCGCTGAAGTCCCGATTCCGCATGGCCGACGTCCTTGAGGATCTCAAGCCATACCGGTCCCGCATCTTCTACTGCTTGGGCCGCTTCCTCGGCATCCGGCGTATCCTCCTGGCAATACGCGCTGGCCGAAGGCACCAGCAGTAGAACAACGAGCCATGCAATGCGTGCCTTGATACTGTCCATCTATGTATCCTCCAATACTCACGCGGCTAGTTACACCACACTTGCTCTACAGCGGCAATTCTTCTCAGAGCTACTCCAGCCCACATTATTCCCCAACGCGTTCTCAGCTTCCAGCCCAAGGTCGTTAGCTCACGAATAATACATTCCATCTGTTCCTCAGAAAAGCAGTCGCTCCCACCATCGCGGCCTCCGCTCTTTCGGCGGGAGTTCCGCCTTGAACCCTTCCGCTGGAAACACCCCGCGCGTCCAGCTCACATGCGGGTCAACCAGCCGCATTGAGACGCAGGTGATAGCGAGCGGATCAAGC
>JALGTY010000282.1 GCA_029821145.1 Candidatus Zipacnadia bacterium | reverse complement strand
GGTGGACGAATGGCTGGCCTTTACCGCTGCATCACTCGCTCAATATGTTGACCATGCCTACTACCCTGATGGGCTGCACAAGGAGCTGACGCTAGCCTATTGGGCCAGTCTGGTGCAGGATTTGACGAAGGTCGCCTACGCGCTGCGCGATGCCGAGGGTATTGAGGTGTGCATTGACAGGGTCAAGGCGATGGCGACAGCCGCTGTTGCTCTGGCCAAGCCGACGGGCGGCATCCCCTCCTATGGTGACATGCGCTGCGGGTGGAGTCCTTGCAGGACCGTGTATGGGCCGCTGTTGGACGTGATGGAGGTACCGTGGCTGGAAACGATGATTCGTGATACTGAAGGGCCACTTCCGCCCTTTACTGTGTGGCCGGTGCCGGGACAGGAACAGTGGAGCGGCTACTACACCAGTGGAGCGGCTACTACACGATGCGCAGCGGCTGGGACAAGAACGCGAAGTACATGATGATAGACGGAGGGCCATGGGGCACCGGGCACTCCCATGGTGACAAGCTGAGCTTCGTTGTTACCGCACACGAGGCAGACTTTATCGTTGATCCGATCTCGACCCAATACAGAAGCAACGAGCCAGACGCTTTCATCTCGCGCCAGCAGGCCGGCTTCTTGCACAACACGATCACCGTTGACGGCGTGGACGAATTCATGTTGGCTACTGTCAACGGTGTCGAGGGCTACAATGGGCCGCGAGCGTCCAGCGCGCCGCTGGACAATACCTGGCGACATGGCGATGACTACACTATATTTGTTAGTACCTACTCTTTCGAGCCGGTCAAGGCAGCTAGCTGGGAGCGGCGAGTGGTCTTCGCCGACAAGTCATACTGGCTGATGCAGGACATAATCACCGGCGATCAAGAGACCGCGGAGATCGAGCAGAATTTCCAGTTCGCGAAGGATATTGAAATCGAGTTTCAGGACAATGTGACAATAGCTGGAGCGCCCAACGGCGCGCGGCTGGCAATAGTGCCACTGAGTGGGGCGCTGAAGCCGCAACTGAGCACCGGCGACAAAACTCCGCATACAACCTACTGGTATGATGGAAAGCCGAAGCAGACGCTATGGTACATGGAGGGTAAACCGCCGAATCACGGGCGCGGCTGGATGGGCCGCGGCAGGAAACTGATCCCCGCACCGGCAGTGACGTACGTGGGTGATGTGAAGCTGCCGGCGACGATTACCGTGGCAATGATTCCCCTGGCGCCGGAGCAGAGTCTGGGCGATATGCCGCAAGTAACGTCACATGCCACAGAGAATGGGACGGAATGGACACTGCCGATTGGCGGGGGAACGCTGCAATTCCTGGCGGATAGGGAGCGGTGTGAGATACTGAAGTGACCGAGAATGAGCAGTTCGGATAAGGCTACTGAGCGGGCGGCTAGGCTGCGTCACCCGCCATGTTGGCATAGAGACAGACGTACTCAGACAATCCACTTGGAGGTGGACAAAATGCGCAAGGGATTCACGCTCATTGAGTTGTTGGTCGTGATCGCCATCATCGCGATTCTGGCAGCGATACTTTTTCCGGTATTCGCTCGGGCTCGCGAGAAGGCGCGGCAGGCAAGCTGCCTCAACAACGTAAAGGAGTTGGCGCTGGCAGTACAGATGTACGCTCAGGACTACGACGAGACACTCCCCTTCAGCCGCAACAGACCAGCGACAGGTTGGACGCCGTGGACGATGCACCTGAATCCGTACATCAAGAACTGGCAGGTCATGCTGTGTCCGAGTGGCACTCAGCCCTGGACGTCCCATTCGACCCGCACCCACGCTGCCTCGGATGGATGGGGGCATTGGATGGACTACGGAGCCAACTGTCACGTAATGGGCGCCAGCGTCCCGTCCGCGGCGCTGGCCAAGATCGAGTATCCGTCGGAGACAGTAGTCATGGCCGACAGCGATTGCACGCGCGACACAGCCGACGGCTGGACATATTCGTACGCCTGGTTCATCTCTGACACCCACTATCCATACTCGTTCGTCCCTGACCGGCACAATGGTGGAGCCAACTTCGCCTTTTGCGACGGTCATGCGAAGTGGCACAAGGTGCAGCGCGATGCGAGCTCGGCGTATGTGGGGCCGGTACCGTACACGCTGCCTGTGACTGACGTGGCCTGGCACCCGGACGGCTCTCCGCTGCACTAGTCGCAGCGCAAATGCCAGGAACCGTCTACTGCACACACTGTCGCCGCCGGATTGATTCTGCGGCGGCGCTGTGCTTTGTGATGGAGTTCTCCGGGGGACGAAGATCGCTCCAGGAGGCTACATTGAGCTGAGGGGCGAAGGCTGCAAGGGAGGTCGCAGCGGTCTGCCAGGGCTGGCGGACCGACACGTATCAGAGGGCGCAGCAAGAAGGCTTCATATCCGGTCGTGACGAGAGCGGATAGCCTGTCGCTGAAAGGACTGTCTTTGATGCTGAGACTCCATGTTGTCATGACTGTAACGCTTGCCATTCTCGTCTCCGCAAGTGGTGTAATGGGACGGTCAGGCAGGCCCAAGCCGCCAAAGGCCAATGCGGAGGAGTTCATCGTACCGACACGCGAGGATTTCCTGCGGGGCCTGAATCTGGAGAAGCCGGAGTTGGCGGCGGTGAAGGCGGCGCTGGATAACGGCGATGTGGAGGCGGCAGGGGAGGCGTACATCGCGCATTTCCGGGCTATGAGTATCTCCTCGCCGCTGGTGACGGATTGGGACGCCATTGAGCGGGATCCAGAGTACAGCCGCAAGAGCGCGGAACGGATTGTGGGCGGGCATTGGTTCGACGGCTACAAGGTGTATGATGTGCCGGCAGCGGGCGCCGACTGGCACGATGGGCCGCTGGTCTGTCTTTGCACCTTGCGCGTGGTCAACGGCCTGTTGCGCCCGGCCTATCACACCGAGGATCCCCGCTACATCCGCTACATAGCAGACCACATCAGCCAATACATGGCCGCATATCCGATAGAAGAATTCGCCGGGCATTGCTCCGAGGACGACTGGAACTATACAGGGGAATTCGTCACCAAGCCGTGGGGCTGCGGCCAGCTTTGCACACGATTGCAGTACTGGGCGGAGATGATGAGTCTGCTGCGGAGATACGAATCAGTGAGCGACGAAGAGCTGCTTACGATGCTACACCGTATCTATGAGGAAACCGCCTTTATGCGCACCCAGATAGAATGCTACGTGGAGCACGGTGGGAATCATGCCGGTGGCATGATCATGGCTATGGCGGCCAGTTGCGCGGTTCTACAGGATTTCCATGCCAGCGATGAATGGCTCGCTCTCGATGCCGCCTCGCTGGGCCAGTACCTTGACCAGAGTCACTATCCTGATGGATTGCACAAGGAGCTGACGATAGCCTATTGGGCCAGTGGCGTGCACCAGTTGACGCCGCTCGCTTACGCGTTGCGCGATGCTGAGGGCATCGCTGCGTGCATTGAGAGGGTGAAGGCGATGGCGACGGCGGTTGTTGGTCTGGCAAAGCCGACGGGCAGAATTCCTCCCTATGGTGACATGTGGTGCAAGTTCACGCCTCGCGAAACGGTGTATGCCCCGCTCGTGGAGGTGCTGGAGGTTCCGTGGCTGGACACAATGATCCGTGGTACTGAAGGGCCGCTTCCGCCCTTTACTGTGTGGCCGGTGCCGGGACAGGAACAGTGGAGCGGCTACTACACGATGCGTAGCGGCTGGGACAAGGACGCGAAATACCTGATGATAGACTGCGGCCCGTGGGGTTGGTGCCACGTTCACGGTGACAGGCTCAGCATCGTAGTCACTGCAAACGGGGCGGATTTCATCATGGACCCGCCGAGCACGTCATACCACAGCAACACACCCGGCGCCTTCATCTCGCGGCAGAATCCGGGCTTCTTGCACAGCACGGTCACAGTGGACGGGGTGGATGAGTTCATTTACGGATGGGCTGATGACAAGATCGTGCGCACTGTCCCGAAAGAGGCCACTGAGCCGCTAGACAATACGTGGGAGCACGCGGACAATTACAGCCTGTTCGAGGGGAGTTGGAGCTTTGAGCCCGTCAAGGCCGCCAACTGGACGCGGAGGATTGTCTTCGCCGACAAGTCATACTGGTTGCTGCAGGATGTGGTGACCGCTGATCAGGAGACGGCGGCCATCGAGCAGAACTTCCAGTTTGCGCCAGAGATCGAGATCGAGTTCCAGGGCAACATGACGGTTGCAACAGCGCCCAATGGCGCGAAGCTGGCGCTGGTGCCACTTGCCGGCGGTCTGAAACCGGAGCTGGCCATCGGAGACCAGAGCTTGCACACGACCTACTGGCCGGATGGGATACCGAAGACGGAGGTGTGGGGGCAGCAAGGGCAAAAGAACAGCCACGGTCGGGGCTGGACCTCGCGCGGGCCGCGCCATGATAAGCTCTACCCGGCGCCGGCAGTGACGTATGTCGGGCAGGTGGAGTTGCCGGCGACCATGACGGTGGCGCTGATCCCCCTGGCTGCGGACCAGAAGCTGGAGGATATGCCGCAGATAACGTCACATGCCACAGAGAAGGGGACGGAATGGACATTGCCGATTGACGGGGGGACGTATGGTTACGCACTAGGTCAAACGAGGAGATAACATCGCTATGTCGAGGATCTGTATCGTTACGATGGTTGCGTTTTGCATTCTGACTGCCATGACCAGCGCAATGGCAGGTGGACCGCCGAAGGTGAACGCCGAGGAGTTCATCGTGCCAACACGCGAGGCGTTCCTGCGAGAGCTGAAACTGGACACACCGGAGCTGGCCGCGGTAAAAGCCGCGCTTGATAAGGGAGACATCGAGGCGGCAGGCAAGACCTACATCGCCTACTTCCGTGCCAGGGACATTGCGTTCGCGCTGTTCACCCAGTGGGCAACGATGACGCCCAAGCCGGAATACGATACGAAGTTTGCCGACGATTGCCTGGCCGGTCATCTGGCAGTGTGGCTGAACAGTTACGATGTGCCGGAGACGGGGATCAACTGGTATGAGGGATCGCTGTCGAGCCTGACCAACATGCCGTTCTTCAAGGGGCTGCGATGGGCCATCTTCAATACGCGGGACCCGAAGTACGTGCGCTGGTGCGTGGATTATTTGCGCCAGTACATGGAGGCTTACCCGATTGAGGAATTCATCGGCAAGAGCAGCGCCGAAGGCTACGACTACGACAATACGGACCTGGTGACCAGGCCCTGGTACTGGGGGACGCTACCTGCACGGATCCTGACGGTAGCGGAGACCTTGACGCTGATCCGGGAGTATCCTGAGGTCAGTGATGAGGAGTTGTTGGAGATACTTCAGCGTGTGTATCAGGAGACGGCTTTTCTGCTGACGCAGATACCCCATGAGGTCGAAAGCGGGCACAACGGAGCGCCGGGTCAGATAAAAGCTATGGCGGCCTCGTGCGCGGTCCTCAAGGATTTCGCGGCCACCGATGAGTGGATGGAACGCGACAGAGAGTTGCTGGCACAGTTTATTGAGAATGCGTTCTATCCTGACGGCTGGTACCGCGAGCTCTGCACGCCGTACAGCGTCAGCGTAGCGCGGCAGCTTCAGTACCTCGCAGCGGCATTGTGCGACACGGACGGAGTGGCCGCAATGCGCGACAGCTTCACCCCCATGGTGACGAGCCTGGCCGGGTTGAGCAATCCGCTGGGCGTTGTGCCGACTTTCGGCGACAATAACCTGAGCAAGCCGCTGTCGTACTACGTCAACGAGGACATTGCGAAGGGGCTGGACCTGCCGTGGCTGGAGCCGTTGATGCATGGCACTGAGGGCCCGCTGCCGCCGTTCACAGTCTGGCCGGTGCCTGGACAGGAGCAGTGGTGCGGGTTCTACGCGATGCGCAGCAGTTGGGACAAAGACGCCAGGTACCTGATGCTGGACTGCGGGCCGTGGGGTATCTGTCACGTCCACGGCGACCGGCTGAGCTTCGTGCTGATGGCCTACGGAGCCTACTTCATCATAGATCCGCACGGGACCAAGTACACGGCCACGAGCCCGGATGATTTCATATCGCGACAGGAGACAAGCTTCCTGCACAACAGCATCACAGTGGACGGCGTGGATCTGTTCTACTACACCAGGGCCGATGGCAAGATCCTGCCCAACGGGCCGCTGGTGACCGATGAGCCGCTGAAGAACAGGTGGGAGCACGGCGAGAAGTACAGTCTCTTTGAGGGGAGCTACAACTTCGCGCCGATCAAGCCGGTCAACTGGACGCGGCGGATCCTGTTCGCCGACAAGTCGTACTGGCTGCTGCAGGACGTGCTCAGTGGCGAGCAGGAGACGGCGGCCATCGAGCGGAATTTCCAGTTCGAGCACGATGTAAAGATCGAGTTTGAAGGCAATACGACCATAGCAACCGCGCCGAATGGGGCGAAGCTGCTGCTGGTGCCGCTGACGGGGGACCTCAAGCCGCAGCTTACGATTGGTGACAAAACGCCGCATACCACCTACTTCTACGATGGCACGCCGAGGACCGCCAAATGGGGCGAGAAGGGCCGGAAGAACAGCCACGGTCGCGGCTGGACGGCGTACCGGATGCAGTATCTGATGCCCGCGCCGGCGGTGACATACGTGGGTGAGGTGAAGCTGCCGGAGATGCTGACGATGGCGCTGATCCCGCTGTCGCCGGATGAGGATGTCAGTCAATGCCCGAAGATAGTCGAGAAGGCAGCCGGTGCAGCAACGACATGGAGCCTGCCGGTAAAGGAGCGCGTACTGCAGTTCGTCACCTCTATTGATGAATGCCATATTGTGAAACCGTAGAAAGCGGCTGTGCTGCGAAAGGAGTCGTTATTCAGATGATGCGGTATGAGCTGGTGGTTATCGCGTTGTCGCTGCTGCTGGTGGCGAGGAGCGCTATAGGTCAGGGGCCTCCGCAGGCGGAGGATTTCATCGTGCCTGATACGGCGACCTTGCTGAGTGACCTGAAGCTGGAGAAACCGGAATTGGCGACGGTGAAGGCGGCTCTGGACAAAGGCGATGTGGAGGCGGCGGCCAAGGCGTACATCGCGTACTTCCGCACCAGGGAGATAGAGCCGCCGGTGGCGCCGAACTGGTCGGCGATGGAGCGCAATCCGGAGTACAACACTTCCGGGGCTGATGCGTATCTGGCGGGACACCTACGGGATGGCTACTCGGTGTATGAAGTGCCTGAGACCGGCATTGACTGGCAGAAGGCTCCGCTGAGTTGCATGACGCGGTTTCCGATAATGAGCCCCATTTGCCGTGCGGCGCACCACACGCGGGATGTCAAGTATGCGCGCTTCATCGTGGATCACATCAAGGGGTATATGGCGGCCTATCCGATCGAGGAATTCGTGGGCAAGGGGCGTCAGGGCTGGCGGGGGGATTACACGCCGGCGCTTCCGTGGCACTGGTGCATGATTGACATGCGGCTGTCGAAAATGGCTGAGGCGGTGGCACTGGTTCGCAGCTTCCCGGAGGTGACTGACGAGGAGTTGCTGCAGATCCTGCAGCGCATGTATGAGGAGACCAGGTGGCTGCGCGTGTACATCAAGGCAATGGTTGACGGCCGGCACAACGGAGGCTGTAGCTGGATAGGGACAGTGCTGGATGTGTGCGCGGTGCTTGATGACTTCACGGTGAGCGACGAATGGCTTGAGTACAACGCTCAGTTGCTGGACCAGTACATTGACGAGGCGTTCTATCCTGATGGCATGTGCATAGAGCTGACGACAGGCTACTCGTTGTCAGTGGCCCACCAGACACAGCGGATGGCATATGCGATGCGGGAGCAGGCGGGCTTCGAGGCCGCAAAGCCGAAGCTGGAGGCGATGATCACGTGCATGACCGCTTTCGGCAAGCCCACCGGGCGGGTGCCGTCGTTCGGCGACGGCTGCGGCGGCTATGCTACGAATGCGGCTTACAAGCCTCTGCTCGATTACCTGGACCTGCCCTGGGCCGCCAGGATGATCAAAGGCGAAGACGGGCCGGTGCCGCCGTTCCTGGTCTGGCCACAGCCGGATCAGGAGCAATGGTGCGGCTACTACTCGATGCGCAGTGACTGGACTAAGGACGCCGTCTTCATGATGATTGACGGCGGGCCCTGGGGGACCACACACCAGCACGGCGACAAGCTGAGCTTCGTGGTCACAGCGCACGGCGCCGACTTCATCATAGACCCGACGCCGACCCGCTACCACAACAACGAACCGGACCGGTTTCTCTCGCGCCAGAACAACAGCTTTCTGCATAGCAATGTCACCGTTGACGGCGTGGACGAGTACATGAACTGCCCGCGCGAGACGAAGGAGCCCTTGGGGAACACCTGGGAACATGGCGAGAACTACGCGCTGTTTGCCGGCAGTTATTCCTTCGCGCCGGTCAAGGCCGTCGAGTGGCAGCGCCGGATGCTTTTCGCCGACAAGTCGTACTGGCTGCTGCAGGACGTAATCACCGGCGAGCAAGACAGTGCGCAGATCGAGCAGAACTTCCAGTTTGAGAAGGATACGGAGATCGAGTTCCGGGATAACATGACGGTGGCGACGGCTCCGAATGGCGCGCGGCTGGTACTGATGCCACTGTCAGGGGAGTTGAAGCCGCAACTGACGATCGGGGATAAGGAGCCGCGCACCAGCTACTGGCCTGAC
Organism: Candidatus Zipacnadia bacterium; assembly: GCA_029821145.1. Taxonomy (GTDB): domain Bacteria; phylum Armatimonadota; class Zipacnadia; order Zipacnadales; family UBA11051; genus UBA11051. The sequence goes on along the minus strand of JALGTY010000282.1, from coordinate 208 downwards.
GGCAAGCCGAACCAGACGCTATGGGGCATGGAGGGCGATCGCAAGAATCACGGCCGCGGCTGGACGGGCCGCTGGAGCAGGAAGTTGATGCCCGCGCCGGCGGTGACGTATGTGGGCGAACTGAACCTGCCGGGGATTATCACCGTAGCCATGATTCCACTTGCACCCCAGCAGGATCTTGCCGACCTGCCCGAGATTACGGCCGAGG
>JALGTY010000281.1 GCA_029821145.1 Candidatus Zipacnadia bacterium | reverse complement strand
CTATCCGCGCACTTCGGGAGACCTTTATGAAGAAAACCGAGCGAGACTTCATCGCCGCCATTCTGATAATTGGACTGGCCGCCGCTGTATGGATGGCTTACCTCCGCATCGGCAGCGAAAGCAGTAACCCACAGGTGGCGGTGTGCTTGGACTATCGGGAGGCGGAGCGGCTGGCCGCGCTGAGCGGGAAATCAGTGGACAAACAGCTCGCCGAGCTAAAGCAGGCGGGGGCGACACATGTCGCTCTGGCGGAGGCTACTCTCGGCGATCTGCTGCTTTCCGACCGCATCATTGTATCGTTCAGCTTCGGGCAGACGGCAATATTCGGGGAGGGGCGCGGCGCCTACATGGAGGCACTGCAGGCCAAGCTGCCGGGGCTGGTGGCCGGCGAGCCGTCTGCTGCTTCCGGGCCCCCTGCAGCCAGGTATCGTCCTGCCCTAACCGGAGATGCCTTCGACGGCGACGTAACTGTCTTCCGCGACATCGGCGTCGGCTACGATCCGCTTGCACTGCAGAGGATCAAGAAAAGCGGCCTGCGGCTTGTTGCCAGGCCTATTCCAGATTATTGCTTCAGCAAGCAGGCGATTGACTATTCGCTCAGATCTGCTAAGGACGCCGGGGCACAACTAGTCATCTTCAACGGCATCAAAGTGCTGGGCAGCCGCGAACTGCTTCGATACACCGCCGACAGGCTCACCGAGTACGGACTGGACTTCGGAATGATCGAACTGGTGCCGCAGGAAGGCGAATACACACTGGCGCGGGCGCTCGACGGCCAGGTGGTGCGCTGCCACAGCGTCTCGGCAGAAGAGATGGAGCAGATGTCGCCGCAGCGGGCATTTGACCGCTTCCTGCTGGCGGTCACCGAGCGCAAGGTACGACTGTGCTACGTGCGACTTATCTTTACCGGCACCGACGACCTGGGCACAGCGAATGCCGACCACTTGGGTAGCATCGCCACCGCCCTGCAGGAGCATGGCTACGCATTGGGCAGGCCGGCAAGGTTTCCCGATGCTGCGGCCCCGGCAGCGGTCCTGATTCTCATAGCACTTGGCGTGCTGGGCGGGTTCTTGTGGCTCCAGCAGAACTTGAAAGAGTTGCCGGCGCGGATATTCTGGCCGATAGCGGGCGCGGGCCTGCTGCTGGCAGTGGCCGTGCCCGCTCTGGCTCCTGCAATAGCACGGCCCTTGGTGGCGCTGGCCGCCGCGCTGATCTTCCCGATACTGGCAATATCGCTCATCGCACCGAGCTATCCGGAGATGGACCAGAGCAAACGCGGCATCAAGGTCCTATGGGCAGTCGGCCTGACCGCCCGTACAGCCCTGGTTACGGCCATCGGCGGGCTGCTCTGCGCAGCGGCGCTGACTGACACCATGTATCTGATTAAGATTGAGCAGTTCCGGGGTGTAAAGCTTGCGCAACTCCTGCCGCTGGCGGCGCTATTGTTCATCCTTGCCGTGCGAGCCACTGAGAGCTACCGCAGAACTGCTGCATCGCGACCGCGCTGGCAGGCGCTGAAGGCAGGCCTTGGCGAGATCGGTGCCGAGGTCGTCAAGTACTGGCATGTGGCGCTGATAGTGCTGGCCGCAGCCGCGCTGGGCTACATGCTGATGCGGTCGGGCAATGAGCCGAGCATCGGAGCCAGCGGCCTCGAAATACAGTTGCGGGCCGCGCTCGACAAGTTGCTGGTTGTGCGGCCGCGCACTAAGGAGATATTCCTCGGCTACCCGGCGCTCTTCGTCGGCATCATGTTGCTTCTCCACCAGCGCCGCAAGACTGCCTGGCCGTTGCTCGCCGTCGGTGCGATATCGCAGGTGTCACTGTTCAATACCTTCTGTCACATGCACACGCCGCTGGTAGTGTCGCTGGTGCGGGTCGTCCATGGTCTTTGGATCGGGATACTGGTAGGCCTGGTGTGGTGGGGTATCAAGCGTCTGGGCGACAGCTACTGGGCATGGGTGCAAAGACTCGAGCTAGAAGACGACGGGCAATAACCTGCACAGGTGGGCATGAGAGTGTCGTTGTACGGGAGGCAACCGCTCATGGTTTCGATCACGCTCGCATTTGGCCGTGGCACGGTCGAGTTTGAGGTGCCCGATGAGCACTTCTTGGGACATGTGCGGCCACGGCCAGTGACGGCGCTGGATGATGTACACGAGGCCGTGCACGCGGCCCTGGCCGACCCGATCGGGAGCAAGCCCTTGTCCGAGATGGCCGCTGGGGCGGATAGTGTCCTGATACTGACGGTTGACTACACCCGTCCCTCACCCCGGCCGCTTCTGGAGCCGGTTTTGGAGTTGCTGGAGCAGGCTTCCGTCCGAGCGACCATCGCCATAGCCGCTGGTCGTCACCGCCCGATGGCCGAAGATGAAATGGTCCAACACCTTGGCCGGCAAATCTGCTCGACCTATCCGATAATTCAACACGATTCATTCGATCCGGCAGCCCATGTGAACCGCGGACGAACCTCCAGGGGCACGCCGATCAAGGTCAATAGTGCCATCTTCGAGTATGATCTGGTGCTGGCCGTCGGCGTTATCGAGCCAACCTATCTGGCTGGGTTTTCGGGCTCTCGCAAGATGCTTATGCCCGGCATGGCCTGGCACGAAGCGATAGATGCCAACCACTACCTGATTACCGATCCGGCCTGCCGAGTCGGCGTGCTCGACGGTAATCCGATTAGTGAGGACATGGAGGAATTTGCTCGCGACCTGCCGCTGGATTTCATCGTCTATTCGGTCGTGGGTCCCAACGACGAGGACACTGCCATCGTAGCCGGCGATCGCTACCAGGCACACCGGGAGGGTTGCAGGCTGTCGGAGCAGATTTTTCGCGTGCCGGGCCCGATGGCGGACATAATCATCTCTTCGGCAGGCGGCTATCCGTACGATTGTGACCTGGTGCAGGGCAAGAAGACGATCATTCCTGCCTATGAGCTGGTCAAACCGGGCGGCGCGATCGTCATGGTGTCAGAGACTGAAGAGGGCTGGGGTGCTGAGGGTACTTTTGTGAAGTGGCTCAAGGAACTTACCCCCGAGGAGATTGTTGTCGAGGTCATGAAACGTGACCTGTTCTCTTTAGGCGCTCACGGAGCCAGGATACTGGCCAAGCCAGTGGTTGACCGCCAGGCGGCTGTCTTCGCGCTTGTGGGAGAGCACTTCGTGCACGAGCTTGAGGGGACGTTCGTTCGTGCAACTTCGGATCCGGCGCAAGCTATGGCCTGGGCACAGGAGCATGTTGGCAGCGACGCGACCACGGTCGCCGTTCATCAGGCCCGTCGCCTCATCGTGGAGCCACAGTCGGTGTGACGCCTCTCTTATGAACGCAAGCCAGGTGCTCTCCTCCTAGACGAGGCTTTTGAGTTTGCTGAAGGTCGCGCTTTTCGAAGACTTTTCGCTCGCCTCGATGATCGCGGTGGTCTTCATTCCCTCCTCGCCCGGAAGCGCATTGGCCTCACCCGAGAGGATGCACTGCACGTAGTGCTCGATCAGCGGCAGGTGCGTGATTTTCGGCGGCGGCAAGTGAAACTCTTCGGTCCTATCGCCCTGTATAAGTGTCAGGTTGCCCGCGCCCAGATCGGTGGCAATCAGCCGCCCGCCGGGCCCGGCCACTTCCAACACATCTATATTCGCGCCGACGTTCCAGTAGAACATACCGATGCCGTGCGCGCCACTGGCAAACTGCATCACCAGCGAACTTGAGTCATCCACCGCGATGTCAAAGTGTACAGCGTCCACCAGCGCGCCCAGCGAAGCGATATCGCCCATCATCTGCAGCAGCAGATCCAGCCGGTGTGCGCCGATGTCCCACAAAAAGCCCCCGCCGGCGATTTCGGGCTGGATGCGCCAGAAGGTCGAGGCCTCCTCAGGTGGCTGCCACAGGCAGGCGCAATGCGCCCGTGCCATCGTCGGCCTCCCGACCGCACCTTCGTCCAGGAGCTGTTTCATCTTCTGTGCGATCGGCCAGAACCGCCGGTAGTAGGCGATCATGAGCTGCACACCGTTGTCCTGGCACGCGGAGATCATAGACCGGCACTCGGTCACATTCATCGCCATGGGTTTCTCGCACAGCACGTGCTTGCCCGCTTCAGCGGCGGCGATAGTCTGCTCGGCGTGCACATGCGGCGGCGTGGCGATATAGACGGCGCTTACTTCCTCATCGGCCAGGATCTGTCCGACGGCCGAGTAGTGGCGCTTGGCCCCATGCCGCTGGGCGAAGTCGGCGGCGAGTTTTTCATCGCGGCGCATCACCGCGACCAGCTCGGAGTTTTCCGCATCATAAAGCGCCGGCCCGCCCTTGTATTCCGCAACACTACCACAGCCAAT
>JALGTY010000280.1:10977-11272 GCA_029821145.1 Candidatus Zipacnadia bacterium | reverse complement strand
ATCCAGATATGCTGGATGACGCCGGAGCCGCCGATATCGGCGAGCGTCGTCGTCTCGCCGGGAGGCAGAGTAATACAGGGCCGCACCTTCCAGCCCTCACCGAGCATGGCAGCGCCCCCGGCCGCATCGGGCGCACCCGGCTTAGCCCGAGCGCCGCCACCCTTCTTGCCATCGGGGTTCTCGGCACAGATAGAACGTGTCTTCGCATCGGCCAGAAGCGGAATTCCTCCAAGTCCGAACTGAAAGCCGTGGTTAAACATGAATAGACATCCTCCCGAAAAGTCGTTGCCGGTAG
>JALGTY010000280.1:0-10947 GCA_029821145.1 Candidatus Zipacnadia bacterium | reverse complement strand
CATTGACGAGTTATTACTACGATCCGGGCCGCAAGGCGTGCGCCCGGGACCTTTCCAGCGCGTACCGCGTGGCACAGGCTTTCCAGCCTGTGACCGTTGTCGTCAAGTCGTCCGGAGGGGCCCGGGTACCCACTGCGCAGCAGTGGGTGAGGGATGTTTGGGGCCCCATCCGGCCCGCCGTTGTCGTTCTCCCCCTCCCGTCTCGCGGGTACCCACTCCAAAGGAGTGGGTGAGGCCGGGGGGTAGGTGCCGTTGCCTTTGTCGTAATGGAGGGGCCGGCCGAACGGCGGACGTTGTCTGTCCGACGTGAGCCCGGCCCGCGACCTCTCCTGCAATACATGCTCCTGGACGACAGGCATCCTTGCCTGGCGAGGCTTGGACAGCCAGGGATGGCTGTCCTCCATGTCTTTCAAGAGACTCCTGTCCTACCGACGATTCAAACTCGCACCCGCACCCTCTGGCAATTAGACAAACCAACCGCGATGTGGCATAATTGGAGCCGCCGTATTGCTATTTGCAAACCCACCGAACCATCCAAACCGCGGCCAGAGTGAACTACTGCGCTCGTGACACTGTCCCGAGGCTGCTCACCCAATCCGCTGGCATCAGGAGCATTCACCATGCCCAAGCATATTGATGTACTGCCCAGTTTTCAGAGAGGCTCCATAGAGTTTGCGCCGATACCGCAGTTCGTCTATACCGGCGACCTCAAGACAGAACTGCAAGCCGGTCTGCCGCCGGAAGCAGCCGTGACGATGTACGATCACCTGCTGCACATCCGCAATTTCGAGGAGACGATCGTGCAGCTTAAGAGCGGCCGCTACAAGCCGCTTTCTGATTTCCGCTTCATCGGCGCGACGCATCTGTCCATCGGCCAGGAAGCCGTGGCTGTCGGCACCATGGCGGCTATCAACCCGCATGATTACATCACCTCCACGCACCGCGGTCACGGCCATTCCATAGCCAAGGGCGCCTTCGCCCTGGACCGGGCCCAGGTGGAGGACCTATTGGAATTCCTCGGTGAGGCGGCCGCGAACTACGAGTTCGATGAAGCCGACCGCAATTCGGTCTATCAAGCCGCGCTGCAGGAGCACCTGTTCCGCACCATGGCCGAGCTCTTCGGCAAGGAAGAGGGCTACTGCCGGGGTCGCGGTGGTGGGATGCACATCGCCGACTTCAATGTCGGCCACTTCGGCGCTAATGCCATTGTCGGGGGTTCGTATGCGATGGCGACCGGTGCTGCGATGGCCGCCGACAAGCTCGGCGACGGCAAGATTTGTGTGTGTCTGGTCGGCGACGGTGCGGCCAACAATGGCATCGCCCACGAATCGTACAACTTCGCCACGATGGCACAGTTTGAGAACGGCTGTCCGATTATCTATCTGATCGAGAACAACCAGTACGGCATGACCGGCCAGCAGGTCGGCGAAGTGACGGGGATGCTACGCCTGGCGCGTCGCGGCGCGGGTTACAATGACGTCAACATGCACGCTGAAGTCGTCAGCGGCATGGACCCGCTGGCGGTGCGCGATGCGGTCAAACGCGCCGCCGAGAAATGCCGCAGCGGCCAGGGGCCCGTGCTGCTGGAGTGCCTCACCTACCGCTACAAAGGCCACTCGCTGTCTGATAACGGTAGTGCCTACCGCAGCGATGAGGAAGAGGCCGCGTGGATGGCGATTGACCCGCTCAAGACCTTTCCCGAGCAGCTCATTGAGAATGACGTACTGGACGCCGACGCCGTCGAGGCCCATAAGCAGGCGGCAGCGGCGCTCATCGAAAAGGCGGCGATCATGGCCGGCGCGGCCACCGATCCGGACCCCGGCACCATCTATGAAGGCCTCTATGCCGACACCACCTCAGAGGACCTCGACGACGAGTTGGCGACCCCTGCCGAGGAGCTGCTAGCCGAGCCGGAAAAAGCCCGCCGCGACGGCCAGGGACGCATCCTCGCCCGCCATGCAGTCGCCGAGGCCTTGATGGAAGAGATGCTGCGCGACCGGCGCGTAATACTCTATGGCGAGGACGTGGCCGACTACGGTGGTGCCTTCGGGGCCACTCGCGGATTGCTTGAGATATTTGGCCGCAAGCGCGTGTTCAATGCCGCCATCTCGGAGGCCGCCATTTGCGGCACCGCTGCGGGGGCTTCGATGGCCGGCCTCCGCCCGGTTGCTGAGATAATGTACATTGACTTCGTCCCGATGGCGATGGATCAGATCGGCAATCAGGCGGCCAAGAATCGCTATATGTTCGGCGGCAAGGCCACGCTCCCGCTCGTCATTCGCACCACCGTCGGCGGCGGCAAGGGCTATGCCGGACAGCACTCCCAGAGCCTCGAGGCCATCGTCACGATGTTCCCCGGCCTGATCGTCGTCGTGCCCTCTTCGGCCTACGATCTGAAGGGCCTGCTCAAGAGCGCCATCCGCGATGACAACCCGATAATCTTCATCGAGCACCAGCATCTCTACACCTCCAAAGATGAGGTGCCGGAAGAGGAGTACACCATCCCGCTCGGCGTCGGCAACATCACCCGCGAAGGCGAAGATATTACCGTAGTCGCCTATTCCTTCATGCGCCATATCGCCGAAGAGGCGGCGCAGATGGCCGCAGCAGAGGGCATCTCGGTCGAGATCGTTGACCCCCGCACACTCCTGCCACTGGACACCGACCTGATCAACGAATCCGTCAAGAAGACCGGCCTGCTGCTGTGTGTGAATCAGGCGCCATCTATTGGCTGCTATGCTGAGCACATCGCGTACCAGGCGCAGGAGGCGTGTTTTGAGGCACTGAAGCGGCCGGTGCGGATCGTAGCTGCCCATGACGTGCCACCACCGATGGCCGCACCGCTGGAGCACGAAAACATCCCCTCACCGGAGAAGATCTTGCGCAACATCAAGGAACTGGTGGGGAAGTAAAACGGTATCGGGCTGAGAGCCTGATGATGTCGTTTATTTATCCCGTGGGTCGGGCTTCCAGCCCGACTCCGTTGCCGCAGAGTCGTTCGGAGGGGCCGCATGGGCTGGACTTTGCGCTAGCGAAGGCCAGACCATCCGGCCCAGCCGTTACTTAAAGACGCGTAGCGCGGCCTGCCCTGAGCCTGTCGAAGGGCAGGTGAGAATGCGACAGCATTCTCAGCTTCCAGCCCGCGAATGCCGTTGAAGAGACACCGCGCCCCACGCGAGCTAGAAGGGAATATATCCGCCCGTGGCAGGTCTTGTGTGCCACACGCGGAATAGCACTGAAGTGACTACAACAGACCTTGGGCAGTCTGTGAGGCAAATCGGTCATGGGAAGCGTCAGTCAATGGGTAGTTGACGTTTTTTCCGACCTGGATACTGCGGAAAAAGTCCTGAGCATCGTCGTAAGCGTAGTGTTCATTTTGGGAGCGCTCTGGGTAGCGAGTGTTCGTGTGCGTCTTTGGGCCAGTGCAACGTTCAGCAAGTGCCGGAAGCGCTGGCGCGACTGGCGTGCGAAGCGACGATTTGCTAGGGAGGAAACGGGAAGGATCCAGGCCCTTGAGGCAGCCATGACCTTGGGAGAAACAGGAGGCGTAGAACACCCTCTTCTTGTGTCTGGACCCGACGGCGTTCCCAAAGTGTACGCACCAAAGGGCCGCGCGCCCTTCGTCTTTCTGAAAGGGAGCAACCCACCATCGGTGAGTAAGGCCAGAAGTGCTTACGTAGACCTGTGGCAATACGCCCAGAAGCTAAACCGACTTGAGGTAGGAATCGCAGTACCCGCAATAGAACCACACGAAGAGGAAGCGGCGCGGCAGCTCCGGCGATACGCGGGCGCCCCAACACAACCGGATCGGGCTGGCTGCCTGGAGATAGTCGGAGACAACGCTCCCGTCATCAGGTGTGCTATCTTCAACAATGGGGCTGCCTTCGCGGTGGAATGGGTTGTTGTTCCTGGCACCACCGACGGAGGCAAGTGGGAACCCAACGGCGTGGCTAGTCCAGGAGCATTCCAGGCTGGCGGCTGGCATACGGTTGCCGTACAACGTACCGACACTGGCTGTACGGTGGTTTTTGGAGAAGACGACCAATCCCAATTCCAGTATGAGAGTAAGATCGAATGGCCAGCGCAGGTTAATGTTCGTCTTGTCGTGCAAAGCAATATGGTCGTCCCAATAGCATGGTTCACAAGGCCGCGTGTCTCATGAAGGAGTCGCCACAGGCAGGTCTTGTGCACCACGCGCGGAATCTTCTTCTGAGGCACAATACGAAACGAGGTGGCATGATGGCTGATAATTTGCGCGTCCTGGCAGTCGTCGCGCACCCTGATGATGAATGTATGCTGTCCGGGACCCTGGCGCTTCAGGCGCAGGCCGGAATTGATGTCACACTGGCCGTCGCACTCAACGGCAACCGCGGCGGGCCCACCGGAATAGACCCTCAAACACGCGCCGAGACCCGGCACGCCGAAATGGTCAAAGCCTCCCAGGTCCTGGGCGTGAAGCTCGAATGGCTCGACTACGGCGACGATGACTTCATGCAGCATTACCATGAAGACTACCAGGCCACGGAGATGAATTTTCGGAATCTCGTGCGCCGCGTTGACCCGCAGCTTATCCTGGTCGCACCGCTGGACGACTACCACCAGCACCACCGCCATGTCGCCGAGGTTGCGCTCAATGCCTCCATCAACGCCAGCAACCCGGATATCGTCAGCGATTATCCCGCCTCCTCGGTCATCCCGTGGGTGCTGCATTTTGGTCCGCTGCCGGGCACGCCGTTCGCGCCTTCGATATACGTGGACATCGGGGAGACCTTCGAGCTGAAGCTGGCGGCGCTCAGGTGTCACGAAAGCCAGCACAAGTACCTCCAGCAGCGCCACCGCACCGACATATTCGCTCAGGTCGAGGCCACTGCTCGTTACCATGGCGCTGCTTGTGGCGTGGAGTTCGCGGAGCCTTTTGCCATTTGCCACCGCTTCAACCGCATCGCACCAATCCAGGAATTGGCAAGGTTTTTCCCGCAGATCGAAGACAGATAGCCCGCGTTATTCACACAAGTGCGTGGCCCGGGCTTCGCGTCGAGGGGACTGTCCCTTCAGGGACTGTCCCCGGCCAGTGCCGGATACCTTGGCCTTCGCTTTCTGGTCGCGTACCTTGGGCATTCCAACAATTGCCCCGTGGGTCGGGCTTCACAATCATTATCCCGTGAGGTCGGGCTTCCAGCCCGACTCCGTGTTCGTTGCCGTTGTCGTTAGTTGTTGCCGTGTGGGGGATGTTTCCGGACCCATCCGGCCCAGCCGTTGTCGTTGTCCCCTCTCCCTGCGGGAGAGGGGAACAAAAGGGGTGAGGGTGCCGTTGCCATTGTCCTTCGGAGGGGCCGGCCGAGTTGCACAAGCGCAGCTTGCGCAAGGAGACCGGCCCGCGACCTCCGACGCACTATCGGCCCGGCAGCAACAATCAGCATCTATAGGAGACTGCACAGAACATGCCTTTCGGCGAAGACCTCCTGGACATCCTGCCCTTCCGTGATGACGAAATCTGCACCTATGTCCGGCAGATAACCAAGTCTGAGATCACCCGCCGTGAGCCGCACCATCACGCGGATTTCACGATAGAGGTGATCGCAGAGACTCCTCATCTTTACGAGGCCCTGGCCGAGGATATGCACAGCCGCATGGCCACAGCCGCCGAGGAGGGCCGCCCATTCGTGGCGATATTGCCGGTCGGCCCGACCGGCCAGTATCCGCTGCTCGCAGAAAAGATAAACGCAGCCAGGACCGACTTGAGCCACGTGCAATTGTTCTTCATGGACGAGTACGCCTATGAGGACGGCAGCACCATAGATAAGCAGTCGCCCTGGTCCTTCGAGGCCACTGCTAATGACCGGTTCTTCTCGCAGATTGAGGGTAGCTTGCGGCCCGACGCGAGCCAGGTACATTTCCCCGGCCCGGGCAACATAGACCGCTATGATGATATGCTGATGGAGGCCTCTGATGGGCAGGGCGCGGAGGTCGTCTATGGCGGCATCGGCTGGTCGGGGCATTTTGCCTTCTGGGACCCGCATCTGTGGGCCGAATTCGGCGGCGATGAAGAGCTTTGGCGGCAGGCGCGGGCGGCACACGTGCGTCTGCACCCGATGACGATCCTGCACAATTCGTTACGAGCCGGCGGCGACTGGTCCTCGATTCCGCCGTGCGCCTACACGATTGGCCCGAATCTCTTTCTCACGGCCCGCTACCGCAGCTTCTGGTGTGATGCCCGGTCACGCCGCTGGTGCCGGCCTCGTATTTGCAGACCGCGCCGGGCAAAGTCACTATGCTGGGCGCGGTAGCCGAGGACATCGCCGGCCCACGCATCTCCTGGCAGTGAGGCATGACAGGACAGGTATGCCGCATTATTCATCAACGCGTAGCTTGGCCATCCTGCCCGACTCTCTTGTTGTTGCCGTCGCCTTTCGGAGGGGCCGCGCCGAGTTGCGGTGAGCTTGTCGAACCGCAAGGAGACCGGCCCGGCGCCGTTGCCGTTCTCCCCTCTCCCTGTGGGAGAGGGGAACCGAAGGGGTGAGGGTGATGTTGCCGTTACCTTTCTCCCCCTCCCGTATCGCGGGTACCCACTCCAAAGGAGTGGGTGAGGTCGGGGGGTAGGCGCCGTTGCCGGGCCTTGCCTCAATAGCTTCGCCAATAATCTGGACTAAACGGAGGCGTCAACTATGCAACTTGCAGTCTGGGCTCACCCCGCCAGAGAATTCCCTGAGGGCAAGGACTCTGTTGATGACGTGAAGGCATGGCTGGATAAGCTGCGGGAGGCTGGCGTGACCAGGTATATCCCCTTTGTCACCAGTGGCAGCCCGGTGTTCGAAAGCGCCGTGCTCGGCCCGCCGCAGCGCGACCTGCTCGCGACCCTCATGCAGGTCGCCAGAAAGATCGGCATGGAGGTGCACCCCATCGTCGGCCTGGGTGGAGTATCACCCGGCTTCGGTGAGGACGAAGGCTATTACGTACCGTTGGCGAAGGCCGGCGAGGAGTTGCCCTCGTGGTCCGGGCGCTGGGTGGATCCGGCGTGGGAAGAGAATGTAGAAGTCATCTGCAATATTTCGGAGCAGATGCTGGACAACTACGGCTGCGACGGGTTGCACATGGATGCCGTCAGGTACCCCAACACTGCGGTGCTCGACGACCATCCCTGCGTGTGCGAGCGGTGCCGGGCGGCGCGGATGAAGTGGCTCGGCAAGGAGGTGCCGGACGAGGCAGACCTGGCCAGGCCGGGCGTCGTCGCGCTCGAGATAAGGATGCGCGAGGGGTTCGTGCGTGGGCTGACGGAACGGCTGCGCCGGATATGCGATGCGCGGGACCTGCCGTTGTCTTTAGCCGCCCGCGCCCGTTATCTCAAGGACGCGGTGCCGGAGGGCCAGGACTGGGCCCAGTGGTGTCGTGACGGGCTGCTGGATTTCGTCTGCCCGATGAGCTACAACCCTTGCCTGGATCGCTTCCAGCGTTTCGTAGAGCAGCACACGCGCCTGCTTGAGGGCGCTGATACGCCGCTTTATGCCGGAGTGGGCCGCAAGAGCAGTCTTGGGACATTGTCGCCACAGGACATGATGCAGCAGTTCGAGTATTTGTGCGAGCGGGGCATTGGCGCGGCCTGCATATTCAGCGCCGGGGCCCTTGAGGATGAGGACCTGCGCCTGCTGAAGGACTTCACGACGCATAACTAGCCCGCCTCATTCACCAACGCGTGGCTCGGGCTTCACAATAATTATCCCGTGGGTCGGGCATCCTGCCCGACTCCCCTGCCGTCGCCGTTGCCGTTGTAGGGGCGCACGGCGTGCGCCCGCGCTCTGTTGTTGTTGTCGTCGTGGGGCCAGCTTCTTACTGATTATCCGGTCGCTCGGGGATCTCAAATACACGCGCGTAGGTCGGGCTTCCAGCCCGACTCCGTTGTCGTTCTCGTTGCCTTTCGGAGGGGCCGGGGGTGAGGGCGCCGTTGCCGTTCTCCCCTCTCCCTGCGGGAGAGGGGATCAAGGGGTGAGGGTGCCGTAGCCTTCCTTACGCCAAAGCCAACGTTTCTACTCGGAACACCAGCCAACCTGCCCTACCGACAATCTCTACACGCACCGCCCACGCGCCCAATATATTGCTTCCTCTCAACAGTCGAAATGAGTTAGGATGGATGAGACATTGCGACAGCGACCTTCTCAGACTGAAGCCGCAAAGGAGACTTCGATGAACGGACGACACGCGAGACACAAGGGCGGGCCCATTATGGTACTGGTATTAATTGCGGCCGCCATCTGCGCAAGCGCTATTGCGCAGGGGGATGGCGGTCCAGCCAAGGAGACAGCTATGAGATTCACAACGCGCATCGAGTTCGGTAAGGACATCGGACAGAACTTCGGCTCGCTCTTCGAGGTGCCGACTGCGGACGGCAAATTTGTCATCGGGGCCGGCTTCGTGGGCGTTTACAACACCTTCTACCGCACCGACCGCTACGCGGTTCAGTTCTTCATCCGGCCGACGGACGGGCACAGGGAATTCAGCAGCGAGCGGCTCCCCCGGCCGAGCAACAACAAGACGGGGACATACATGTACGACTATGACGGCAAGGTGTATGCGTACAGTTATGAGAGCAAGCCGCTTCGCTGCTGGAACGAAGAGGCCGGGGCCTGGGATACCGACCCGGAGCGTACTGACAGCAGGATGCGCCTGGGCGATGGCGTGCTCCGTTTCGGGTCTGGCAACGCTTACTACAACGAGGAGCCGCTCCTGACCAAGCCGGAGCAGGGGAGCTACTCCCGCTTCTACTACGCGCACGGCCAGCTTGCTTTCTACCACACGTACTGGCCTAATAGGGAGGGCTACCGTGCCTACGAGGCGGACGACAAGGGGTTCACCAAGCTGTACGCCTGCCCCTGGCGGCCCGACAGCGACAAGCCGATTGACATCTCGCAGGCAATCGTCCTCACTCTCCCGTTTATCGGAGAAACCCCTTTCGCCTGGGGCCAGTTTGGCACGGATGTGCTCACTTGCTCGAACATTGGCGGTCTGTACCTCTTCGACGGCGAGGCCTGGAAGACACTGGTCGAGCCGGACAACAAGACAAGCTATCAGATCTACTCGATGCTCAACTTCTACGACAGGCTCCTCATGGGGCAATATCCGACCGGGGAACTCATCGAGTATGACGGGGAGAATGTGACGGTGCTGGAGGGCTGGCCACCGCGAATGGAGGGTGTCCGCCCGAACGCTCGCGAGGCACAGACGACGACGATCTACGGCGGCGACCTGTTTGTGGGCGTCTGGCCGTGGGCGGAGGTCTGGCGCTACAATCAGGACGCAGGCGAATGGCTCTTCGTCCAGCGCATGTTCACCCATCCGCCGATTACCGACGAGACCACGCATCCGTATGAGAAGGAGTGCGTTGCGCTCGAGATAGTGTCGAACTGGTGGGGGCAACGAGCCACGAGCCTGGTGCCGGCGGGAGACTCGCTGTACATTTCGACATCAACCAAGGGGCCAAGCGACTGGAACCCGAAATGCGAGTTCGTGGGTGGCGACAAGTGGAAGGACTACGGCTCGGTCTATCGCCTCAAGACGCCGGGGAACCTGTCCGCGGCCGTGCAGTGGCAGGATGGGCCGATGGAGCTTGGGTTCGTCATCAAGGGCGACAAGATGCGCATCACGCAGGATGGAAAGACACTGGCATTGGCGGAGATGGGTGCAGAGCTGGCGGCGGCCATTGCCGAGGCGGGCGGACCGGCTGATGTGAAATGGGGTAGCGGTGTCTTCGGGCCGTTCGCGGGAGCAGCTTTGGACGGGAGAGAGTGGCAACGGCCGTGACCGTCGGTCCCTAACCCGCATCAGTCACCAACGCGTAGGTCGGGCTTCCAGCCCGACGCCCCTGCTGTTGTCCCCTCTCCCTGTGGGAGAGGGGCCGGGGGTGAGGGCGCCGTTGCCGTTTTCCCCTCTCCCCTCTTGGGAGAGGGGTCGGGGGTGAGGGCGCCGTTGCCATTTTCCCCCTCCCGTGTCGGGAGGGGGCCAGGGGGCGAGGGCTGCCGTTGCCATTTTCCCCCTCCCGTGTCGGGAGGGGGCCAGGGGGTAGGTGCCGTTACCTTTGGAAGGAACCGACTCCCCGCCTTCGATTCGACACAATCTTCACACCACAGAAGGTTACAATAGCCAGGCACGAGGCCCGCTAACTCACGGCCTCCCGCCGATTCTGCCGTTTTGCTCCAGGGGAGTAACCGATTTCCGCGTTTGCCGTCCGCAATATCCCTCCCAGCACGAGCACCGTAGTTTCAGGGCCTGCGAGCCTCGACGCCCGTTCTGGCCGCCACCGGCAGCATCTCCGACCTCCCCTCAGTTAGCGGGGGGTCAGACGTCAGTGATTTCTTCTCATACCCAACCAAGCCAACAGCCGCAGGGGTTCGTTACTTGTGGGGAGTTGGGGCAAGGGCGCTGTTGACCACACCCAGACGCCGCTACGGGGAAATTAGCTCATGGCCGAGGCCCAAAATGCCCATTCCTCCAGGTGACCATAGGCCCAAAATGCCCATTCCTCCAGGTGACCATAGCTTCACACAATTCGCTGATCTGTCACCATATATAGGGCTATTGGAGGCCGCCTTTGTGAAAAATTTTAGCCCGCCATCTTCACAGATGGCGGGCTTTAGGTTGTGTACTATCCGCTGATTTGCCCCTCAGCGGAGCGGGGTCCTAAGGGAAGTTAGTACAATCATAGGCACCACTCCCCATCGCGTTGAGTTGTCAACGTGCCGCTCTTGTTTTACCCCGTTGCGGCCCCCGGGCGGAGCGAGCTTGGTACAATCATAGGCATCATTCCCCCGACAGCTTGGTCTTTTCCGCCTTTGCTCTCTCCAACTTTCGGCTATAGCCTACCCATTATTTCGACACGGCAAACATCACTTCCTGCTTTGCCGAGAAAAATTTTTTGTAAACGGTTCCGGCGCCTGCAAAAACCAAAGAACTCGCCCT
>JALGTY010000021.1 GCA_029821145.1 Candidatus Zipacnadia bacterium | reverse complement strand
CAGATTCATCACCGGGGCCAGGAGCAAGACGCCCTCATCGAAGAAGCGCCCGAAGAACTCCTGCGGGTCCTCCCAGGAGTCGAATTTAGGCATATCTGCGGAGAAGATGAAGGGCTGGCGGTCCAGTATCCAGTACATGGCATCGCGGCTGAAGTACGGGCAGCTCTCTATGAAGTCATCGTCACGCCATTTGTTGCCCCAGCCGGTATCTACAATTATGACCTCGCCGGGGTTGATTTCGGGCGACAATTATGACCTCGCCGGGGTTGATTTCGGGCGCAGCGGAGGTCAAGGCCTCAACCTCGATGCGGCCGAGGGGTTCGACACTGACCCTGATGACGGCGGCAGGGCGCAGGAACAGCTCCTCGGTCGGCACATCAATCAGCGGCGGGCCGTCGCGGTCCACGTGCAGGGAGGTTTCCAGATAGGTTCCGCTCTGGCAGCACATCTGGAAGTTCCAGGAATATGTGGGGTACTCGATCCACTCAGGCGCGGGGATCTCCTCGATGAGCGTTTCGGGATAAGGCGGTGGATAGTGCCACATGCCGGAGTATATCGGCCCGGTGATGTCTATTATTCGCATTTGA
The DNA here is from genome assembly GCA_029821145.1 of Candidatus Zipacnadia bacterium. Taxonomy (GTDB): domain Bacteria; phylum Armatimonadota; class Zipacnadia; order Zipacnadales; family UBA11051; genus UBA11051. The sequence goes on along the minus strand of JALGTY010000021.1, from coordinate 19,731 downwards.
CCACACCTCTGCATCAAGAGTTTTCGTCCTCGTCTTGCTCGCGGATCACGGTGCACTCGGTCTGTGTGACAAAGCTCAATTTGTCGGAGATACGCACAGACGGCGTGTTGCTGACAAATACAGTCCATAGCGGGCGGCGGCCTTCGTCGAAGATTGCCTTGACCAGCGCCGAGGCGCAGGCACTGCTCAAGCCGCGCCGCTGGTAGGCCGATTCGGTGGCCACGCCGATGTCGTCCATACTGATGGCACGGGCGTAGGTAAGCGCTGCAGATACCATTCTACCGTCGGCGATGGCCCCGATCAGGATGCCCTTTTCCAGCAGTTCCTCCCATGAATCCCAGGCATTGCGCAGCCAGGCGATCTCGGGCGAGCAGGCGGTTATGAGCGGCAGGTCGGCAGCCATCATGCGGCGAATTTCGGCGCCTTCTGGGGGCGGTATGTGGACGTATTCGGCGACCGTGCGCTGAATGTCGGGTTCCAGGATGAGGTCGTTCTTGTGCCTATTCTGAACAACGGGCAGAAGGGCTTCGACCGTGGAATCAGGGCACCACCAGAGCCGCTGCGGTCTGAGAGTGGAGACTACCTCGGCCTGCCAGTTGGCATCTTCGCCGAAGATAAATGCCATCGGGTCCGCGGCGCCGGTCTGGATGACGGCGTTGGCAAAGTCTTCGTCGGCCCATGCTCGGGCGCGTTCTCTTTTCAGGAAGTGAAAGGGTATGACGGTGCGAGTGTTTTCGCCCAGCGCCTCCATCAGTTTCGCCAAATCGGCAGCGGTGAGTTCCATTCTTATCTCCTACAAGCTCCGGCGCATTTACCGCGCGGCAGTAAGGTGCAGATGGCGGACCAGATTATTGCTCTTGGGCACTTGAATGTGACGCAATACGCGCAGGCCCAGGTTGTCGGAAAGTTCAGCGGACAGATCGCGTGCCGCCACAACTGCAATGCGGCGGGCGATGGTGCCAAGAGTGCGCAACAGGTCGGTATAAAGCTCGTCGCCATGGCTGACGTTGCGTCCATAGGGGAGGTCCAGCACGGCCGCGTCGTAGCTGCCGGTGAGCCGCGTGGCATCGGCTACAAAGACACGCTGGGGCAAGCCGAGCGCGCGCAGGTTATCCACCGTCCGTCCCACCAGCTTCGGATTGACATCACAGCCGACGGCGTTGACGCCAATGGCCAGGGCTTCGATGAGGGCGACACCGACGCCGCAGCAGGGGTCAATCAGTGTGTCGCCTGGCGATGCCACCAGATTAACCATCGCGCGGGCGAAGCGGGTGGGCAGCGAGCCGGAGTAGAAGTACGGGCGCTTTTCGTGAGCGGGCCAGTCGAAGGCATATTCGCTGATGATGGGGCCGAGCGCCCACAAATCGGGAGTCGCGATCAGGCCGAGACGCACGGACGGGTGGGACAGGTCAGGACGGCCGGTAATGGCATCGGCGACGGCAATGACCGGCTCCAGAGAAGTGAACTTCAACTTCTCAGACGGGCAGAAATTCTCGATGCGAAAGCCCTCCCACGCCAGGCCTTTTGCGCTGATGTCGGCGCAGAGTTCCTCTAACGATGCGCCCTGAGCGATGATGTGAATACAAGTGGATATGAAGGCTGCGCGGGAGATGTCAATTGCGGCCGACGCCAGGCCGATGCGGCTGGCGGTGTCGCAGCCGGTAAAGGCGTGAAATTCGGCCCTTGCCAGTTCGTCGTGAGATTGTGGCACAACCAGGATATAGGCGTACACGGTCAGTTGTCACCTCCGGTAACATCGCAGCAAACCGGGTCCACGAGGTCCCAGGGGTAGCCTGAATCGGGCTCCAGCGGTTTGGCATTGGCGCCCAAGTCATGACCGGCGTCGGCGAAGATGCGGCGCAGTTGTGAGAAATCAGGCTGCTTGACGCCTGCTGTGACCAGCGCCGGGCCGAGACGCGAATCGCCCCGGGAAATGGCCGTTTGCACGGCCGCCCAGCGAGCGGAGCCGGTATGCACCTGCACGCGGGGCAGTTGCTCGAGGGCATCCGTCAATCGCGCGAGATACCCGCGCATTGTCTGAATGTCAGGGACGCCGACGGCCTGGAGTGCAGTGTGCGGCTTGGGGACAAACGGGTTGACACTAATGCTCCAGGAGCATTGGGGAAACTCGGCGGAAAGTTCTTGTAGCAGGGCTGGGATCGCGTTGCGGTCGTGTTCGGTCTCTTCGGGCAGACCGATTATGAAGTAGAGCTTTACAGAGGTGAGACCGGCACCTACAGCAGCGGCGATGCCCTCGTAGAGCTGCTTATCAGACAGATGCTTGCAGACGCTGTCGCGCAGGGCCTCGGTTCCGGTCTCGGGTGCGAAAGTCACAGACCGCTGGCCCGAGGCGGCCAGGAGTTCGAAGAGGCGTTTATTGCCGCCGTCAGCGCGCATTGAAGAGACAGAGACCTTGGGTGGCGGCTCCATAGCCTGCAGGCCGTCGCAGAGCTCGTTCAGCCACGGGTAGTCGGATACGGACGCAGCCACCAGGCCGATGCGGTCGGTATGAGCCAGCGCGTCCTCAATAGGCTCCAGCAGCGCTTCGGGCCGCCGGTGGCGTACCGGGTGGTAGATCTGCCTGGCGAGGCAGAAGCTACAGCCCCTCCCGCAGCCGCGACTCATTTCGATCAGATGGCTGTCGGCGAATTCGGTGTGTGGCGTGAGAACGGCAGTGGCAGTGGGGCAGTCGTCCAGATCGGTGGCACAGCGGCGCGGTACCGGTGAATTGGTGAGGCCGGGAATTATGAAGCCGGGGCAGTCGCTGAGATGTTCGTGCCACTGCGAGCGCGCAACTTCGGCCATTTGCTGCAAGTGCGGCAGGGCCGGCTCGATTTCGCCGACATAGATGGCATCGAAAATGTCCAGGACCGGCGCGGGGTTAGCCGTGAAACATGGCCCGCCGCCAAGCAGGAATGGGTGCTGCGGCGTGCGGTCGGTGCGCAGCGGCGGAACGCCGGCCAGATCCAGACACAGCGGCAGGTTGAGCCAGTCGAGTTCGAAGGAGGTGGTCACCGCCAGCAGGTCGAAGCCACCAAGCGGGGTGTCCGACTCCAGCGAGCGCAATGGCTGGTTGCGACGGTGCAGAGCGGCAGTTTCGGTCTGAGACGGCAGAAACGCCCTTTCACAGGAGAAGTCCGCCAAGCCGTTGAGCAGCGTGTACAGAGAGTGCACGGCCAGCGACGACATGCCAGTGTGGTAGGTATTGGGATAGAGCAGGCAGACGTGAGTGCGGGCATGGGTGCTCCAGCCCCCGAGCAGTTGTGTCTCTGCGGCAAGTAATTGTTGGCGCGACAAATCGGCTTGTGGTGCTCGCATCGCCAATCACCGGCCACACTATAGCAGAGCCGCAGACATGGCACAAGCCGCTGAGGCAGGCAACGAGTGCTGTAGTCCGAGCGCGTAGAATGGCCGTTTCGTGCGACGAGAAGCGGAGCAAAGGGAAAGAATCTTTGCGCGAAGCAGGAGGAAGAGGGGCATTCGGCGAAAGCTACAGTTGCGTGATGCTGCTGCGTGTTTTATAATACGGAGGAGGTTGCGCCAGGCGCGTGGAAATATATGCGCGTCTGGATAGTGATATACTGCTCAAGCATTATCGAGAGTTGAATCTGGAGCTAGTGGAGAGCATGTGCCATGATTGATGTTGATAGGATGCTGGCCGCAGCGAAGCCGAGTGATGATGACGAGATAAAACGGCAGATCGTACTGCCGTGGCCGGAGGCTTTCCGCATTGCAATGCGTAACGTCACGCTACGTCTTGGCCGTGCGGCGATCACGGCGACCGGGGTTATATTGGGGATCGCATTCTTGGTCTCAGTCTGGACGACCAATGTGATCCAGGATGTACTGGAGGAGGAAAAGCTGCTTGGAGCACTGCAGCAGCAGGCCGGTAAGACGGAGGTGGCGGGCGGAGTTGCGACGATAGAGGAGGACGTGGAGCAGCCCGGCGAGGAAGCGGAAGGTAAGGCGCGCCAGACGTGGCTGGTCGTGATGTCACTTCTGGTTTGCGGGGTCGGTATTACCAACTCGATGCTGATGTCGGTGACAGAGCGGTTCCGCGAGATAGGGACGATGAAGTGTCTTGGCGCGCTCGACGAGTTCATAGTGCGTCTTTTTCTCATAGAGACAGCAGTTCTCGGCTTCCTCGGCGCACTGGTTGGAGCGATCATCGGCCACCTTATAATGCTTGTCATCTACATCATTAAAGAGGGTACTTCGATAACTGCGAAGATGGACTGGGGCCAAATGCTGACCTATATTGGCATCGCTTTGGCTATTGGTTGCGTCATATCGCTAGTTGCCGCAGTACCACCGGCTGTGAGGGCTGCACGCATGGCCCCGGCGGTAGCCCTGTCCACCGAGGTCTAGACGGCTTACCGGGCGATTATTGCAGGAGGTAGTGCCATGGCGAAAATTGAGTGCCCAAAATGTGGGAAAGTAATTGAGACCACGGGCCTGGTGACGGTATGTCCCGACTGCGGTGCCGACATGCGCGATGTGATGGCGGAGCTTGCGCGTACTGGTACTGAGGCGCATTCTGGTACCTTCGCGAGAGACGACTCCATGACCACGCACGAGTTCATCGTGCGCACCAAAGGCCTCACCAAGATTTACACGATGGGCGAGATTGAAGTGCCGGCGCTACGGGACGTTGAGCTGGATATCAAACGCGGCGAGTACCTCTCCATCATGGGGCCGTCCGGCTCTGGCAAGTCAACGCTGTTCAACATGGTCGGCGGGCTGGACAAGCCAACCTCGGGCACCTGCTTCATTGAAGAGGTGGACATGGCTCAGTTGGACGCCTTCGAGTTGGCCTGGCTGCGCTGCCGCAAGATCGGCTACATCTTTCAGACATTTAACCTCATCCCGGTCATGACTGCTATGGAAAACGTCACGCTACCGATGATATTTGCGGGGATGAGCTCGGATGAGATGCTGGAACGCGGCGCAATGCTGCTGGACATTGTCGGGCTTGGGGACCGGCTTCATCACAAGCCGTACGAGCTTTCCGGCGGCCAGCAGCAGCGCGTGGCAGTTGCGCGGTCGCTGGCTAACGCTCCGGCCATCATTCTGGCCGACGAGCCGACGGGTAACCTCGACCTGCAGACCGGCAAGGAGATCATTGATCTGCTCAAGCGCCTGAATGCTGAAAGTGCGACGACCATCATCTCGGCGACGCACGACTTGAAGATGATTGACGTCTCCGACCGCATCGTGCACATCCGCGACGGCCAAATCGAGCGCATAGACGAGCGTGCCGACATAGACATCGAGATCGGCACTATGGACGGCGGAGAAGAATAAGATATTCCGGTTGATACGACCGGCAAGGCAAGGACGCGCGGCCGATGGTTGCGCGTCTTTCGTCAAGCGCGGTTGCGACGGGTGGGCGTGAATGTGCCGGGGATGCGTCCGTAACGGTTCGAGGCATGGTAATTGGCGAGCTGTCTGAAGTGGCGGTCGCACATCGAATTTGTGAAATATCCCCATAATGCGTTGATGTGGCCGTTTATTGGGTATAGATAAAGCAACAGCAATATCGATCCTGGCCGGGTGGGCTTATCCAACACGTTGGTGGTGATGAAATGACACCCACGAAGCGAGCAGGCTTTACGCTGATTGAATTGCTGGTAGTGATAGCGATCATCGCCATCCTGGCAGCGATACTTTTCCCGGTTTTTGCCAGAGCGCGGGCCAAAGCGCGGCAGGCACAGTGCTTGTCGAACCAGAAGCAAATAGGTTTGGCTTTCGCCATGTACGCGGCAGACCATGATAGCTTTTTTCCGTTTTGGGGCTGGGCCACCAGCGCCGACCCTGACCCCCTTGACGACGTGGACGATGGTGTCTATACGTGGGACACCGTGTTACTGCCGTATATGAAGAACCAGCAGATTTTGATATGTCCGGATAACAGCTACAGCAGATCGGCGCGGTCATACGCAATGGCGCGATACGTGAGCGGGCAGATGCTGGATGCTATGCCCAATCCGACGGCGACCGTAGTGATTTTTGATAAGGGGTCGCAGTTACCGGGAGCCTGGGGCGATGCCGCGGGCGAGAACTTCTTCCAGACCCACGGCTATACCGCCGAGGCGCTTGACACGATACTGTGGCATAATAACGGGAAGAATTTCCTGTTCTGCGATGGCCACGCCAAATGGGCTTCCGATGGGCAAGGACCGTTTGCCGCCTATAATCCCACCAGCCCTGACGGCACGTATGAAGTCAACGGTCCCGGCCATTGCGAGAATCCGGGCGGCCCGGGCGTTGGCGACTGGCCGGAATAACTCAGCACGGCGCCCAATAGGCATGAGGGGTGAGCGGCCACATTTGCGGCCGACACTATGATGCCCAACAGCAACAGCAAGCAGGCCTTTACACTGATTGAGTTATTAGTTGTGATCGCGATAATCTCGATACTGGCGGCAATGCTGATGCCGGTATTCGCGCGAGCGCGTGCGAAGGCGCGGCAGTCGTCGTGCCAGTCGAACCTGCATCAACTCGGTATCGCGATTAAGATGTACGTCGAGGACTATGACGAGTTCATGCCACTGTGGAGCCAGGCCGGCGGCACTCCTGACGGCTCGGGGCGGCTTCCTGGCTACGCGGGAACCTGGGACGACATCATCCAGCCGTATATGAAAAACCGCCAAATACTGCTGTGCCCGGACAATCCCTACGGGAGACAGTATCGCTCCTATTCAATGCCGCGCTACGTCAGTGGCATCGAGATTGGCAGGCTTGCGAATGTGGTTGAAGCGGTAATGCTGATGGAAAAAGGCGCCTATGTGCCTGGTACCTGGGACGATGCAGCGGCCGAGAATTTCCATCAGTCCACCAGTCAGGTACCTGATCAGCGCTACTTTCATTTTGACGGGAAGAATTTTCTGTTTTTGGATGGGCATGTTAAGTGGTATACTAAGAGCAGTGGGCCCTTCGCGGCGAGTTATCGAACTGGCGGAGAGCCTGGGGATTGCGAGTATCCAGCGCTACCGCCAGTAGGCGATTGGCCACCGGGCTAACGGCATAGTCGGGCCATCGGCGTCTCAAAAAGGAGTGTATAGCGGATGAAGAATATTCGATGTCGCAGAGGTTTCACACTCATAGAACTGTTAACTGTCATTGCAATTATCGCAATACTGGCGGCTGTCTTGTTCCCGGTTTTCAATCGGGCGCGGGCCAAAGGCTACCAGACAACCTGTCTGAGCAATCTCAGTCAACTCGGGAAGGGGTTCATACTGTACATGCAGGATAGCGGCGGGTTCATCCCCACGTGGTGTATCATTCATAACAACCCCGGCAGCCCTCCGGCTAGCCAAATGAGTCCCGGCTTTCTGACCTGGGATGCCGTGCTGATGCCCTACATTCGCAACAGTGCAATCCTCAAGTGCAAGGGCAATCCCAACAATCTGCACAGAGATGCACGCGCCTACGCCATGGCTCAGTACACGCAGAAACGCATTGACGGCCAGATTATCGCCGGCTGGGCCCCGTTGCGAGGCGCCTACCGGGACGAGATCCCCGCGCCGACCAGAACAGTATTGCTTTTTGAAAAGGGCGCCTGGAAGCCTACGACGTGGGGCGATGCGCTGGGGCAGAATGTCTTTGAGACCACGAACCACAAGACCACCGAGGCGCCGCCGGGCGAAGACGACACTTGGAGCGAAGCGCCCTTCCATTTTGATGGCAAGAATATCCTCTATCTCGATGGCCACGCCAAGTTCTCCATTGGCTCTCAGTACCCGTTCAATCACAACTCCGGGCGTGCGGGCGCGCTCACCGGTGATGTCTGGGTAGCGGGGCGGTACAAGAGCGACGGCAGCGGCGGCGACTGGCCGCAGCGCCAATAGTAGCCTGTGAGTGTCAACTTGCCGCAGCTTCGAAGGGTGTCCCCTTGCGGGACGCCCTTTTTGTGTGGCTACGAAGCAGAATCGAGCAGACCACAGAACAAATTATGGCTGTCGCAGCATCTGGCAGGAGGGGTTGAGTCTCCAACGGCGAAATGAAGCGCGTGTACGTGATACTGTAAACTCAACAAAGTGACAGGTTCTACTGGAGGAATTTCAATGAGTGTGTTGGCGATCAATGGTGGCGAGCCGATTCGAACACAGGGCTATCCGGGCGTTGGCAGCGCAGCCGGCCGGACGGTGGGCAAGCAGGAGCTCGCTAACCTGCAGCAAGTCATTGATTCGGGCATGATGAACCGCTCGGGCGGCAAGTTCGTGCCCGAGGTGGAAAAGAAATTCGCCGAGCATCTGGGGATGAAGTACTGTGCGGCGTCAACGTCCGGCACTGCGGCGATACATGTGGCAGTTGGGGCGGTCAATCCCAGCCCGGGCGATGAGATAATTACCGGCCCGATAACCGACATAGGTACTGTGCTCCCGATTCTCGCGCAAAATGCCATACCTGTATTCGGCGATCTGCGCCGCGATAACATGGGGCTGGATGCCGAGGATGTAGAGCGGCGGATTACCGAGCGCACCAAGGCGATTATTCCGGTGCACCTCGCCGGCAATGCCACCGACATGGACCCGCTAATGGCGCTGGCGGAGAAGTACGATCTGTACGTCATCGAGGACTGCTCGCAGGCCTATGGCACGCTCTACAAGGGCAAGCACGTCGGCACTATCGGGCACATAGGCACATTCTCGCTGCAGCAGAGCAAGCACATCACCTGTGGCGACGGCGGGCTGACTGTGACAAACGATGACGAGCTGGGTGACAGGATTCCACTGTTCGCTAACAAGGGCTGGCCCAACTACGGCCAAGGCGAGCGCGATTACGTGATGTTCGGCATGAATTATCGCATGACCGAGTTGCAGGCGGCGGTGGTGTCGGCGCAGATTGACAAGGTGGACTGGGTTACGGCTCGGCGGGGAGAAGTCGGCGACAGCATATGCGATGCAATCAAGGACTATCCGGGCATTGAGGTGCCGTCGGTGACCGAGGGCGGCCAGCATACGTATTGGTTCCTGGGGCTGATGGTTGACCAGGAAGTTGTGGGGGTGAGCACCTCATACCTGGCCGGCGCGTTGGGCAAGGAAGGCGCCCCGGCAAGCGCCCATTATATCGGCATACCGATTTTCATGTATGATGTCTTGCGCAACAAGAAAATCTACGGCGATTCTGATTTCCCGTTCAATCTGCAGCCTGAGGGGCAGCAGGTGCGCTACGAGGAAGGCGAGACGCCCGAAACCGAACGGATACTGGACGATCTGTTGCGTATCAGCGTCAACGAGAACTACACCGACGAGGATACTGACGTCATCATCAAGTGCTTTGAAAAGGTATTCGACAATCTCGATGAGCTGCGCGAGAGCTTCAAGACCCAGGGCTAGTGAATAGTCCCACAGCCACTATCGCGAGCAACGGTGCGTAGACCGGGCGCACGCCGTGCGCCCCTACATGAATGGCTGGGCCAGCCTTGTCTGTTCCGCTGCGCGAAACAGACTGCGACAGGCCGCTCCATTAGGACTAACGGCTCGAAGCAATGAGCCCGGAGGCAAAACTGCCTAGGATTTCCATAGCTACAGTTTGAGCCCTACTCTATAAGGTTTCTTGGAGGAATGACATGGCAGACCAACTGAAAGTCGGTGTTGTGGGATGCGCGGGACGTGGCGGGGCCTTTCTCAACACCTTCAACATCCATCCGAATACCACGCTGCACGCGCTTTGTGACATCAACGAAGAGGGCCTCAAAGAGCGCGGCGCAGAGATGGGAATAGACCAGCTTTACACCGAGTACGAGCAGATGCTGGCGCAGTCGGGCGTGGACATCGTGATGGTCGGCACGCCGATGCCGCTGCATGCGCCGATGTCTGTAGCGGCCCTGGAGCATGATATTCATGTGCTATCGGAGGTGCCTGCGGCTGTGAGCGTGGAAGAGGCCAGGGCGCTGGTCCAAGCCGCCAATGCCAGTGAAGCCACCTACATGATGGCCGAGAATTACACCTACATGCGTCCCAACGTGCTGGTGAAGGCGCTGGCGCACAAGGGCCTGTTCGGGGAGATATACTTCGGCGAGGGCGAGTACCTGCACGAGCTGAAGGGCCTCAATGAGATTACCAAATGGCGGCGCAAGTGGCAGACCGGCATCAACGGCTGCACTTATGGTACGCACAGCCTGGGACCCGTGTTGCAGTGGACGCAGGACCGCGTTGTCAGCGCGATGTGCGCCGGCAGCGGTCACCATTACCAGGACCCGCGGGGGGATTATTATGAGAACGAGGACAGCATTCTGATGCTGTGCCGCATGAGCAAAGGCGGTCTCGTCAAGATAAGGGTGGACATGCTTTCCGACAGGCCGCACAACATGGCTTACTACTCCTTGCAGGGCAGCGCCGGGGTCTATGAGGCGGCCCGCGGGCTGAGCGACGAGCCGAAGATATGGCTGCGCGAGCTGCACGGCGATACTCCCGAATGGCACCCGCTGAGCGAGTTGGAAGAGGAGTTCATGCCCGAAATCTGGCGCAACCCGCCAGAAGAGGCAGTGAAAGCCGGGCACGGTGGGGGAGACTATTTCGAGATAATGGACTTTGTCGAGGCGATAGTCACCGGTACGCCTCCACCGACTGACATCCACGCCGCGATGGACATGACGCTGCCCGGGCTGGTCAGCCAGCAGTCTATCTTGCAAGGGGCCGCGTGGCTGGATGTACCCGACTCGCGGGAGTGGTAACGGTGTCCACAGGCGCGCAAGGAGAGGCCACGGTTGATGGAATACCTGCCTGAGGTGGAACTCAAAAGCGGCCAGACCATGCAGATCAAGCGGGTGGTCGCTCCAGACGATGAGTGGGGCGACGCTCTGCTATATTTCATGTACGTACGCCGGTCTGACTATACCAACTGCAACTGGCACCATAACTGCGTCCGCGTGCTGGCCGGCGACTACGCCGACGTCTCGCATGACGTATTCTTTGCGGGGCTTCTGAATGGTGAAATCGTCGGCACCTCATGGTACGGCTCGCCAAGAGACACCCTCGATGTGGCCACCTACGGGCGCATCATCACCCGCGAAGATCACCGCCGTAAAGGCATCGCTTCGGTCCTTTGCGCCTTGCCTGTCGAGGAGTTCAAGAGCCTGGGCGGCAAGGCGATGTATCTGGGCACCGGACGCACCAACCCGGCGCGGTTCATTTATGAGAACTTGGGCTTCGAGCACTACAATTACATCAAGGATGCCGGCACGATCATGCGCCTGATCTTTTCAGGGGATGGAGAAGAGTTCGAGGCAGAATACTACCGGTCCGGTTGCGGCACAAGCATTCGCCCGCTTCACGGCGGAGATCTGGCTCGCGCCGAGGTACTGTTCAACCTGCCGCTGTGGGCGGTTAAGGATAGCTCGCTGGGGATAATGCACAGCACGCCGTTTGAAGGGCAGTTCTTCGACATCATGGCCCATGTGGAGAAGCCCAGGGAGTGGGGAATGGCGCTGGTGACCGAGGACGCAGAGCGGATGATGGGAATGGCTTATGCGGCTCAGGCACCGGGCTGGCAGGTGGGGCAGACCCATGTGCGGTACATGGAGTTTCTGGTGCATCCCAACTATACGGAGCATGGGGCTAAGCTGCTGCTGCGCGTTGAGGAGGGCAGCGAGGCTGAGATCTTCGTCGCGCGTGTCGCGCAGGCCGACGAAGACAAGGTTGCCATAATTGAACAGGCCGGCTACCAGCAGGCGGGCCGGCTCCCAAAGGCAGTCAGGTCAGAGCAGGCCGAAAGCGACCTCCTCATCTACCAGAAAATGTGAGATCCGCCGCAAGTTCTATAGCTCCAGCGGCTCGCCGGCGTCGAGATTGACCACTGTCACGACTTGATCCTCGATGAAGGCGCAGGAGGGCACGCACAGGGCTTCGTCCTTGGCCAGCGGGTAGGTGGTCGTGCCCGGATTGAGGTGAGTCACGCCCCCGACCACTGCCAGGCTTGGGACGTGGAAGTGGCCGGTGAGCAGGTAGTCAATCCCCCATTTGGCGGCCAGAGGCAGCAGCTCATCGGGTGCCTGCAGATGGCCGTGAGCGGCCAGGAAGCGCTTCCCCTCGATCTGGGCGAAGGTGTACGGTGACTGGATCGGGGCCTCAATGACCAGAGCGTCAACCTCCGAATCGCCATTGCCCTTGACCATCAGCAGGGGCACATCCAGGGCGTTGAGGGCGCTTGCGAGGTCCTTAGGACCGTGGCCCGGGCCGGGATCGAATTTCGGCCCGTGATAGAGGAGGTCGCCGCAGTGGAAGATGACCTCGCAGTCGTGCAGGACCAGTTCCCAGGCCCGCTGCCATGCCGCAAAATCCCCGTGGGTGTCAGATACCACGCCGATCTTCATGAGCGTACCTCCGCTGTGTAGGTCGAATTACTGATGCAGACCGTCGTCGGTGCTACGGCTCGGCGATGCCGTATTCGATGCGGCTGGAACGACTGGACAGGACCTGTGTGATGCCCAATTGGTCCCACAGAGGCGTTCCGTAGCGCTGTTTGATTACGACACTGCGGCGGGCTACGCGCAAGGCCTGCTGCAGCGCCCCGGCGGTGACAGTGGCCTTGTCAGCAAGCTCCCGCAGTGGCTTCATGGGTTCGGATTTTTCCACCGGCTCGTGAAAGACCGGGTCAAAGTACACAGTGTCGAAGCTATCGTCGGCGCAGGCCGGCAGGTAGTCATTGTAGTCGGCCTGGACAACCTCGATGCGGCGGAGAAGCTGTGTAACCTTCCGGCTGGAATCCTCGTAGGTCGCCAGGCCGTGGATGGTGAGCTGAGCAATGACGGGCACCTTTTCGAGGCCGAGAATGTGGCCCTGCGGGCCCGCGACGTAGGCGGCGACAACGGCGTCACTGGCGCGGCCGACGGTGCAGTCGAGTAGCCCATCACCGGGCCGCAGTTGCATGGCGCCGATCATCGGGTCGCCGCGGCCCACCTCGATATTGTGGATGCGCACCTTGGCCATTCCCGGATGGAAGAAGTACTCAAGGCCGCTAGCCGGCTCGCGATAGACCAGGCGATCGTTAGTGATGGTGAGAACTCCGTCGGCCTCGTGGAGCTCACACAGGTGCGCCAGGCTGCCCTGGCGGCGTACGGCACGAGCACCAATACGTTGTGCCCACTCCTCAGCCTGCCGCCAGAGCTCCGCCGATGAGCGGTGCGAAGTTGTTACGATCATAGTCGGGTTCATGTAACACAATGATGCAGCCACTAGCCGGGGGGCCAATTCATAGGGCGGCCGCCTAACACGTGCAGGTGCAAGTGAAGTACCGACTGGCCAGCCTTTTCGCCGTGATTGGTCACCACCCGATAGCCGTCTTCCTTGATGCCCTTTTCCGCCGCCACCTTGTCGCAGACCCGGCAGAGATGGCCGAGGAGTTCGACATCTTCCTCGCTCGCATCGGCGAGGCTGGTGAGGTGCTGCTTGGGAATAACCAGCACATGCACCGGAGCCTGCGGGTTAAGGTCCTCGAAAGCTAGGCAAAGGTCATCTTCATAGACGATTGTAGCGGAAATTTCTTTGTTGGCGATCTTGCAGAATATGCAGTCTGACATGCCAGGTACCTCCTGCGTAGGCTACGCGTTGGCGAGATTCTCCTGCGAAGAGTCCACTGATACAGTCAATCTACCAGGCCCAGTTGGCCGTGGGCGGCGTTATATCACAGGTCACGGCCCACTAAGCAGGGCACGATATATCTGTCGCCCACGTTGACCAGATATTCATATCCGGCCTCAAAATCGGTGTTGTCCTTGAAGCGACGGACTATGGTAATGTCGCCGGTCGAAATGCCATCAGCCGTTACGGCTCTTATGTCGTAGCTGGTAGCCAGCGGCAGGTCTACGTCACAGGTTCAACACGCTCCGCAAGACCGGCTCCAGACCTCTCGCCATGGCGAGGAAGCCGATGTCATTGGGATGGGTGCCATCTACCAGACCGATGCGGTCATCAGGCCCCAGCAGGTCATACCCCTCGACTAGCGTGATCTTCTCATCGCCCATCTGGTTGCGCTTGGCGACGGCATTGCGTATGACAGTGCGCATATCGGCGTTGCGGGTCGTGCCGCCGAAGATTTCGCCCGTCGAAAAGATCGTCGTGATGCACACAATCGGCGTATCGGGGCGCTGCTCGCGGATGGTCTGCAGGAACGGAGCATAGACTTCTTGCAGATGCTCGGGCGTACCATTGTTCTGGCAGAAGTCCATGACATAGCAGGAGGCATCAATCTCAGCTATCGCCTCGGCGAGTGCTGTCTCGCCCTTGCCTTCGCCGCTGAACCCCAGATTGACGAAATCCAGCTTCAACGCGGTCCCAACAAGCGCCTGGTAGCTCGTCCCGGGGTGTGTGGCGCACCCGCCCTGGGTGATGGAAGTGCCATAGAATACCACGGGCTCTGGGACAGCAAATGGCGCGGGAGCTTCGATGCTTGCGCTTTTATTCACGCCGATGGCTTGCAGTTCGACCGGCGCATACAGCCCGAGATGCAGGCAGACTTCCCGCCGCTCGGCGGGCATGCCCTCGAAGAAGAGCATCTCCAGGTCGGGGTTCTCATCGTTCGGGTAAGCGGGCCGCCAGAACTCACCATTGACCCACAAGTCAACTCCGAGCTGCCCCACGCGCGGCATGTTGTTCATGTGCGCGAGGCTCGGATAGTGCAGCCGGATGCCCAAGTCAGTGGCGTCGGTCGCGAAACGGATCCTGCCGCCGCTGGGACTCCGCGACAGTGTCCAGACTGCCTCCGGAACCGTGCCTTTCATCCGGTCGGGGAAACGCACCAGCTTCGGCTTTGTCTCCTCCCACCAGGGAAGGCCATTGACCACAAAGCCGTCATCAGGAAAGCTGATCCAATTCATATCGTTGATGGGGCGAGCACTGACCGGGATAGCCCACCAGACCCGTGGCTCGGCCTGACCTGCGCCTCGCGCAGGTCAGGTGAGAATGTGGGGACGCGTAGCGTTCGCCATTCTCAGCTTCGTGCGGAAGCTCTGCTTCCGCCCCCGAGGGCGTACGGCCTAGCCCGCTCCCTGTCCCACCACCTTGCTCGAGGATGAGACCGTTGCGAAACGGTCTTGTTGCCTGTGAGAAATTGTGTTGCGCAAATCTCTGATGATGCTCTTCGACCCGGTTGTTGGCTTTCCCTTCTTCTCGATCCCAGAGCCATGATCGTCAAGTGCAGTCTCATAGAAGCCGCAAGAATCGCTATTGGGGAAGACCTCGCAACAGTTGGGGTACGTGAGCTTCCATGGCTTGTTCCAGAAATCGAACTTCCACGGGCAATTGCCGTAGGGGGTAATCCCTTCGCCGCAATCGGGACAGCCCACGAACGGGTTAGTGTGCGGGTCGCGCGGCAGTTCATGGCTCCTTACCAGCTTCCAGAGCTTGTCGTCACTGCATTTCAGGTACGCTTGGGCCTTCGATATGGCGCTTTTCTGCTCCCTTGCGGCCCAGTCGAACTTCTTCACGTTGGCCACGGCGTTGGCTCGCATCTGGGTGGTTACAAGGCGGGAGCACTCCTTGGCATGCACACCTGATGCGACAGACAGTAGAAGCATACTCATAAGTAAGCTAGCAACGAGTTTCTCCCCCATGTCTTTCGCTCTCCTCAAGACACCGGACTGCACTGGTGGCTGTGGCACATATTCCGCCCATGTCGACTCATCACCTGCCACATGTCGGGCTGGCAAGCCCGACCCAGGGGGTAATAATCAGACAATAGCTACGCTGCACGTACGTGCGAGCCACGAAGGGAATTGACAGGGCAACGAAAAAGGGCTGCCTGGTCAGGGCAGCCCTTCGTGTGCCGGAACTACAGCAGAGCCTAGAACAGGCCGACGATGTTGCCATCCTCGTCAATGTCCACATCTACGGACGCCGGGCGCGTCGGTAACCCCGGCATGGTGCGCATCTCGCCGCAGAGCGGATACAAGAAACCTGCGCCGAGTGAAGGCTTAATGTCGCGTACCGGCACCGTGAAGCCGGTGGGGCGACCCTTGAGGTCGGGATCGTGCGACAGTGAAAGATGGGTCTTGGCCATGCAGATAGGCAGCTTGTCGTAGCCCTGCTTGGTGAACTGCCGGATCCTGCGCTCAGCCAGTGGAGCATATTCCACGCCATCCGCGCCGTAGATTTCAGTGGCGATAGTCTCGATCTTCTCCTTGATGGAGGCGTCGAGCGGATACAGGAACTTGAAGTCGTTGCCCTCCTGGCAAACAGCCATCACAGCTTCGGCCAGCTCCGTGCCGCCCTCGCCGCCCTTGCCGTGGACATAGGTTTCGACGGCGGCTTTGGCACCTGCGGCCAGAGCTTCTTCCTTGAGCGCTGCTATCTCGTCGGGTGTGTCGGTGGGGAAGACGTTCATGGCAACGACTACCGGCATCCCCATCTTGCCCATGTTTTCGATGTGCTTGGCCAGGTTCTCACAGCCCTTGCGCACGGCAGCGACGTTTTCTTTTTCGATTTCTGCCGTAGGGGGTTTGCTGCCGGGCTTGAACGTGAACGCCCCGCCATGCAGCTTCAGCGCTCTTATAGTGGCGACGATGACCACTGCCGAAGGCTGCATTTCACCGACGCGGCACTTGATGTTGAGGAACTTCTCGGCACCGCAGTCGGCTCCGAAGCCGGCCTCGGTGACGACATAGTCGGCCAGCTTGACAGCGATCTTGTCGGCCAGGATGGAGTTGGTTCCGATGGCGATATTGGCAAAGGGCCCGGCGTGGACAAACACCGGCCCGCCGTCAACGGCCTGTGCCAGGTTCGGCTTGATGGCCTCCCTCATCAGCACCGTCATAGCGCCGGCGGCGTCGAGATCTTCAGCAGTGACCGGATTGCGGTCGCGGTCAGTGGCCACCTGGATGCGGCCGAAGCGCTCGCGCATGTCGTGAATGCCGCTGGTCAGTGCCAGAATGGCCATGACCTCGGAGGCGACGGTGATGTCAAACTGCGCCTCGCGGGGCCAGCCGCCTGTCCTTCCTCCCAGGCCGATGATGATGCTGCGTAGGGCGACATCGTTCATATCCACGTTACGGTTCCAGCTTATAGACATAGGGTCTATATTCAGGGGGTTCTTGTGCCAGAGACTGGCATCGAGCATCGCGGCCAGCAGGTTGTTGGTCGCTCCGACAGCGTGGATATCGCCGGTGAAGTGGAGGTTGATCTCCTCCATGGGGAGCACCTGTGCGTAGCCGCCGCCGCAGGCACCGCCCTTGATGCCGAAGGTCGGCCCCATCGAGGGCTCGCGGACCGTACAGATGCCCTTTTGTCCGAGGTGGCGCAGCGCCTGGCCAAGGCCAAGCGTGATGACAGTCTTGCCCTCACCCAGCGGAGTTGGGGTGATGGCAGTGACGAGGATGAGTTTGCCGTCTGGCTCATCGGCAAGCCGATCCAGTGCAGACAGCTCGACCTTTCCCATGTGGTTCCCGTGAAGCCGCAGCTCCTCGGGAACTAATCCCGCATCAGCGGCCACGTCGGTGATGTTACGCAAATCAACCTGCTGGGCAATTTCAAGATCACTAAGCATGTTACTACCCGTCCTTTCGCAAAGCGCTGTCAGGCTGGAAAGCCTGACCTGCGCGGCAGGAATAGATGTGTTTACTGATACAAGATGCGTTGAATCATCAACGCCTGACAGCCGTGTCTATGCCGCCTGGACGAGGCAGAGTGTCTGGTCAATGTCAACATAATCCGCGACCAGCTTCCCTGTCATTGCCAGTTTCACCTTCTTCGTGGGATCTGTTTTTTTGCGCCGGCCCAAGGCTTCGTGAAGTGATCGCCTGAGCGCGCCGGTGCGTTGGCAGTATCGGCATCTCGCTTTCTGTGATTAGGTCCCGGTCTGTCCCCAGATGCCAATAGCAACGGAGGCTGTCTTTGGGGCCAATAGTCTGTGAAGAGCTGTGGCTGGCGCATCCGATGCTGTGGGACGAAGCAGGGAAAGTACACCTGTACGGCCTCAAGTACGTTGGCGCGGATGCCAATATATGTGAAAGCTTGTGGGGGTGATGGGCCAGGGGTTTGAAGATGGTGCTGACGGGGTAAAAAGATACTAAGAGAGAACGCTTGACGGGCCGGAGCTAATCGCATACACTGCGGGCCACCGGTAGTGGCTGGCGAGCGGTGCGTTTTGTTGTGGGGTGAGGATCGAGCAATATCGAAAAGGCGAGCCCGTCAACGCGAAGTAGAAATGTCCCTTGACACTGACGACGATAAGCATTATACTTACTATCTCTGCACGGTGAACCTTGAAAACTGAATAGCGTGAAAAGCCAGAAGACCGTACGAGCATAGGATTAACCTTCGGCTGGGGACATGAGCTCCAGCACGGAGAAGACTTTTTAATGGAGAGTTTGATCCTGGCTCAGGACGAACGCTGGCGGCGCGCCTAATGAATGCGAGTCGAACGAGAAACAGACAGTTGATCTCTTCGGAGTGATTCAGTCTGTGGGCAGTGGCGTACGGGTGAGTAACACGTGGGTAACCTACCTCCGAGACGGGGACAACGCAGGGAAACTTGTGCTAATCCCCGATGGTCTAGCGACACAGACGTGTCAGCTAGTAAAGGCTTCGGCCGCTTGGAGATGGGCCCGCGGCTCATTAGCTAGTTGGTGAGGTAATGGCTCACCAAGGCGACGATGGGTAGCCGGTCTGAGAGGATGGTCGGCCACACTGGGACTGAGACATGGTCCAGACTCCTACGGGAGTTAGCATCAGGGAATCTTGCTCAATGGGCGAAAGCCTGAAGCAGCGACGCCGCGTGTGTGATGAAGGCCTTCGGGTCGTAAAGCACTGTCAGGAGGGAAGAATGCCACGCCTCTGGCGTGGAGTGACAGTACCTCCAGAGGAAGCCCCGGCTAACTACGTGCCAGCAGCCGCGGTAAAACGTAGGGGGCCAGCGTTGTCCGGAATTACTGGGCGTAAAGCGCGCGTAGGCGGTTTGGTAAGCGGAGGGTGCAATCCCGAGGCTCAACCTCGGAACTGCTCTCCGAACTGCCAGACTTGAGTACGGGAGAGGATAGTGGAATTCCTGGTGTAGCGGTGGAATGCGTAAATATCAGGAGGAACGCCGGTGGCGAAGGCTGCTATCTGGAACGTAACTGACGCTAAGGCGCGAAAGCTAGGGGAGCGAACGGGATTAGATACCCCGGTAGTCCTAGCCGTAAACGATGGACACTAGGTGTTGGAGGCTCGACCCCTTCAGTGCTGTTCTGCTAACGCGTTAAGTGTCCCGCCTGGGGAGTACGGTCGCAAGGCTAAAACTCAAAGGAATTGACGGGGGCCCGCACAAGCGGTGGAGCATGTTGGTCAATAGGATGATACGCCAAGAACCTTACCAGGGCTTGACATGTTTCTGACAGCCTGGGAAACCAGGTCTTCCACTTCGGTGGACAGAATCACAGGTGGTGCATGGTTGTCGACAGCTCGTGTCGTGAGATGTTGGGTTAAGTCCCGCAACGAGCGCAACCCTCGCCGAATGTTGCCAGCGGGTAATGCCGGGGACTCTTTCGGGACTGCCTGAGCAATCAGGAGGAAGGAGAGGACGACGTCAAATCTGCATGCCCCTTATGTCCTGGGCTGCAAACGTGCTACAATGGCCGGTACAGAGGGAAGCGAGACCGCGAGGTGGAGCTAATCCCTAAAGCCGGCCCCAGTTCGGATTGGATGTCTGCAACTCGACTCCATGAAGTTGGAATCGCTAGTAACCGTGGATCAGCAATGCCGCGGTGAATACGTTCCCGGGCCTTGTACACACCGCCCGTCAAATCACGAAAGC
>JALGTY010000279.1 GCA_029821145.1 Candidatus Zipacnadia bacterium | reverse complement strand
TCGAGATACGGAGACGGCTGGATGCGTGTAAGACGCTTCATCATAGTTGCATGTGCGCTGGCATTGGTCCTCAGTGCCAGCTCGGCGCTGGCCAAGAAATGGTCTGAGGAGCGGGAGAAGGCTGTCGGTGCGGAGGTTGCCGCACATATTGAGGGACAGTACGAAGCATGGGAGGACGAGGACGCGCAGAAACAGATCGAGGAGATTGTCGCCGAACTGACTCCACATACCGACCGCCCGGACGTTGAGTATCTGGTGAAGCTGCTGGACACCGACGAGATCAACGCGTGCAGCATACCCGGCGGCCGGATATATGTTCACCGCGGACTGCTGGAGGAGGTCCAATCGGTGGACGAGTTGGCCGCAGTAATGGCGCACGAGATCGCCCATAACTGCACCTATGACGCGATGGAGCAGGGCGAGCGCAACAAGAAGCTGTTTATCGGGGGCATCGCGGCAGCGCTGGTGGCGATATTCATCGGGGCCGACACTAGCGAAGTATCTGGTGTTCTGGCCGCCGGCTCGTATCTGCGACAGGGGATTCTCAGCCGCTACTCTATCGAAATGGAGCGGCGAGCGGATACGAACGCCGTCCGCTACCTGGTGGCCAGCAAATACGACCCGGTGGGGCTACTGACCTTCATGGACCGGCTGGCGGCCAAGACATACAAGAAGGCGCGTCTGGACTACGGAATCTATGAAACCCACCCACAGTCCACAGAGCGTTGTGCATATATCATCGAGGCGCTCTATGATGCCGGGCTTGAAATCAATCGCCGTGCGGTAACCAAGTGGGACCCGCCCACATTTGAAAGCATCGGGCCTGAAGATGCTGAGATAGACCCCAAGACAGCGCCGGCGAAGATATCGCTGTGGGGCGAAGAGATAGTGACGATAAGCCGTGCCGGCGAGTATCCGGGTATTGACGAGCGGGCGGAGGCCATCTGCAACAGCCTCACGGAAGCGCTGGCGGCCGGTCTGGCACTCTACGAGATACGCACAGCCGAGGACGATGAAACGGTGACCGTCACACTGCGGAACAAGCCGATGATGAGAATCCATGCCGAGGACGTGCAATCAGAAGAAAGCTCACCGCAGGCTGTGGCCGACGGCATTGTCAGGGCGCTGGCAAGAGCCATGCACCGCGAAGAGCTGGCGCGGCGGTATCACTAGATGGGACAGCGCATTACCATCGAAAAGTGGGCCGAGAACCTCGAGGAAGTCACGGTTGCCTGTTGGCTGAAAACTGAGGGCGAACAGATCGCCGCCGGTGAAGTGCTGTGCGAAATCATCACCGATAAGGCTACCTTCGAATACACCGTTGAAGAGGGCGGCGTGGTGGCCATGATATACGCCGCCGAACGTAGTGTGGTACCCGTCGGCTACGTCATAGCCTTTATCGCCACTGCAGGCGAGCAGCCAGACCCCGACATCAAGGCGCACAACGAGAAGCTGCTTGCCGAGCACCAGCAGCACGCGGAATTGGACCTCGACGATATTCTCTCAGCGGCCGGCAAGAAGACTTCCCGGTTGCGTGCAAGCCCTGCCGCGCGGCGGCTGGCGCGCCAACATGAGATTGACCTGAAAGAGGTCGCCGACTGGCTCGCCCAGAACGCAGACGTCATTACGGAAGAGCACGTGCAAGGATATCTGAGCGACAAAGGTGGGGGCAATGATTGACCTGAGCGGCAAGGTCGCGCTGGTGACCGGCGGCTCGCGAGGCCTGGGCCGCGCCATCGCGGCGCAGCTCGCCGAAGTTGGCGCGGATGTTGCAGTCAACTATCTGCAAAACGCCGAAGCGGCTGACGAGACCGGCAGGCTCATCGCCGAGCAGGGGCGGCGCTTCATCGTGTGCCAGGCCGATGTGACCGACCGCGAGGGGGTCAAGGCGATGTTGGGGCAGGTGGCGGAGGAGTTGGGCGGGCCGGACATCCTGGTCAGCAACGCCGGCATAATCAGCGACCAGTTTCTGGCCTTCATGAAGCCCGAGCAGTGGGAAAGCGTCATTGAGACCTCGCTGACCGGCGCGTTCCACTGCTGTCAGGCGGCACTGCGGCCGATGATGAAGAAGCGCTGGGGGCGCATCGTCAATATCGCCTCCGACGCCGGCTTGATGGGCGACCTGCAGCGTACCAACTACGCTGCTGCCAAGGGTGGCCTGATCGCCTTCACCAAGGCACTGGCGCGCGAGGTCGTGGGCCAGGGCATCGTGGTCAATGCGGTGGCACCGGGTGTCATCGAAACCGACCTGATCGCCGACATGACCGACAAGCAGCGCGAGCAGATGTATCAATTGATTCCGGCCGGCAGGTTCGGCCGGCCTGAGGAAGTCGCTCCGCTGGTGACATTTTTGTGCTCGGAGCAAGCCGGCTACATCACCGGCCAGGTCTTCAGCGTTGACGGTGGCCTGCGGATGTAGGGGCCAAGTTGGCTATGATTCCCCGACTTGCAAATCACGCCTGAATCGTTTATATTGTCGGAGTGGATAGAAGCAATTCACCTCTACGATGGGATCGGATGCGTTACCTGAAACGCACATCCTCGTCTGTTGATCTGCCACAAGGACTGCCGCCATTTGTTACTACTCCCCTATCAGTTGTATTCAGCCACGCAAAGGGAAGGGAAGGGTATCATGCCTGGGCGTAATCGGTTTCTTGAGGGCCTGCAGCGAGTCATGCGCGCCTTCGCGCCAAGCGAAGAGAATTTCTTTGAGCTATTTGAAGAGATTAGCGACCACGTCGTGGAGGCGGCGGAATGTCTGCACGACATCATGGGCCGCTACGAGAGGCTCCCGCTGGCTGTGGAGAACATTGACGACATCGAGCACGCCGCAGACAACGTGGTGCACGAGGCGGTCAGGCGCCTTAACACTACCTTTGTCACGCCCGCCCTGTTCGACCGCGAGGATATTTATCGCATTGTCGAGCGCCTGGACGACATCGTGGATCAGACCAAGGGCGCGATAGACAGGCTGAGCCTGTTTAACATTGCCGAGCCGACTGACCACTGCCGCGAGTTGGCCGACTTGCTGCTACAGGCGGCCAAGGCCCTTCAGGCCAACATGCACAACATCGCCGATATTCAGCCGCAACAGGACGAATATGTGGCCGAGATCAACACACTGGAAAACCAGGGCGATGTGGTGCACAGAGCGGCACTGAGCGAACTGTTCGAATACGAAGGCGACCCCCGCCACATAATGAAGTGGCTGCTGATTTACGAGTTCGTCGAGGGCGCGATTGACGGGTGCGAAGGGGCCGCTAACCTGGTGGAGGCCGTGGTGGTGAAGAATGCCTAGCTGGCTTTGGTTGACCGTCGTCACGGCCCTCGTTTTTGATTTCATCAACGGCTTTCATGACACCGCCAACGCCATCGCAACTTCCGTACTCACGCGGGCACTGAGTATTACGCAGGCGATTGTTTTTGCATCTGGCCTTAACTTTCTCGGCGCCATGGTCAGCGTAGGGGTGGCCACCACCATCGGCAAGGGCATAATTGATCCCAGAGACACCACGCATTCAGTGGTGCTGGCCGCTTTGCTGGGCGCAATTGCGTGGAACCTGATCACCTGGCGGCTGGGTCTGCCGAGCAGTTCGTCTCACGCGCTAATTGGCGGTGTTATCGGTGCGGTGGCCGCGGACCATACCACAATACAGGCTGGCGCTGGTGCCTTCGGCTGGCACTTCGAGTATGGCGTGTTCAATCTGGCCGGGCTTGAGAAGATCTTCCTGGCACTGCTGATCTCGCCGGTCTTTGGCATGATCGCCGCGGTCGCACTGATGATAGCGCTACTACATGTATTCGGCCGCTTCCCACCATCCACACTCAACCGACATTTCAAGCGCTTCCAGGTCATGTCCGCCGGCTTCATGGCCTTCAGCCACGGCAGCAACGATGCGCAGAAGTCCATGGGCATCATTACTCTTGCCCTGTTTGCCAGCGGCATATATGGTGGCGAGTTTCTTGTGCCAACCTGGGTCAAGCTGGCTTGTGCGACAGCCATGGCTCTGGGTACGGCGGTGGGCGGCTGGCGGATCATCAAGACGGTAGGCCGAAAAGTCATGGAACTCAAACCGATTCACGGCTTTGCGGCCGAAACGGCTGCAGCACTGGTCATTCAAACAGCCACTCACCTGGGAGCGCCGGTCAGCACCACGCATGTTATTTCGTCTTCTATCATGGGAGTGGGGGTGTCCCACCGACTCACGGCGGTCAGGTGGGGCGTCGTGGGCCAGATCGTCTTGGCCTGGGTACTGACATTGCCATTTTGCTACCTTTTCGGCGCGCTGGCCTACTGGCTGATCCACAATTGGCTGTAGGTGTCTATTCGACGTATCTTCATAATAGGCGTAGCCATCGCTTTGAAGACATTCGCGGGCTGGAAGCTGAGAATGCTGATGCATTCTCACCCAAGCTCTGCAAACGACGCAAAGCTTGGGCCGC
>JALGTY010000278.1 GCA_029821145.1 Candidatus Zipacnadia bacterium | reverse complement strand
GGTTTGGTTCGGGTCTTGAGCACTTGTTGGACGCGGGGCCAGGAGTAGAGGTCTATACCGCCTTTCTCCAACACCGCGGCCAGGGGGGGAACTTGCGCTATCCCGTAGCCGAAGTTGTATCCTATCCCCTCCGTGCTATTGAAGCCGTCCCTATCAAAGCCACAGTACATCTTGTATTCGACATTCTTGGGGCCCGTCTTGGCTATCCACTCAATGATATAGTCGGTCGTCGCGCCCTTGGAGGGATCGTGCATGTCCCACGCCAGGGCCGACTCGGCGAGGTCTCTGTGCATACCGAGGGTGCCGAGGCCGGAAACGAAATTGCCCTCCAGAGCGCCCAGGAGGTATTCATGACAAAGGTCCCACTGAATCAGCGATTTCACGTCGTCTATGCCTTTGGCGGCCAGGAACTCGCTAAGCTCCGCGTCGCCGCCCTTTTCGAGGTACGGATAGATTTTGCGGTACGCCTGCAGCACCACTTTCATGAAGTACGCCTCGACCTGGTAGTTGCCGACACCAGCCATCGCGCCTTGTGGTGGGAAAATGTAGGGCAGCTTCCGAATCTCTGCCTCGGTGAGATTATCAGGCCGGTCGGCGTTAAGCAAAGGGTACTCGGTGGCGATGCGAGCCATAATGACCGCGCACTTGTGGGCATACGCCTCGTTACCCGTCTCTGCGTACGCGGCCGCCAGCGGCCTGATGCCATAGTAGTATGCCCAGTCCACGACCGAGAGCTTGTGGCCGCCGCCGAGAGCGTATTTGACAAAGCGGTATTTCGTGCCGTCAGGGCCGATATAGCCCTCGCCGTCGTCCACATATTCCTGCGTGGTGTCCAGCTTCTCTTTGCGGCCTTCTAGCATCCATTTGTGATAGTCATTTGTGGGGAAAATGCGGTGGCAGATGGGGCACTCGATCTTGTAGGGTTTGTCGGGATGCCAGATCCACGGGTAATGTCCGCGGCCCTCAAATATCTTGGTCCCGCAGATGGGGCAGCCCCAGGTTTCATGCTCGATGCCGCGAATGGTCAGATCGGGCAGCCACTCCCAGATGTACTGGTCGGACTTGCTGGTCCACCACTCCCCGGGTTTCGGCGCAGCCTGGCCGGGAACATCCATAGCGAGAAAAGCCAACACCAGCAGACACAAGGCTACAGCACGTGTCATTGTCCTGACCTCCGATTCGCAAACCGCAGTTGCACTCGTTGTCTTTGCGCCGTGTGGCATCTATAGCACATAATACGCGCTGGCCGGCCTCAGTTCCTTCATTGATTCAGCAAAGACGGCGTTTTGCCGGGCCTTGGACGAGGAGCTTGAGCAGGAATTCGTCCAGGAAATAGCCAACATTACGTCAGACCATGCCGCAGATAGCAGGTTCTGGCTGCAGCCGCTGCGCACAGAGTCAGGTTGCCACGTAGATGCGCCTACCCAGTATCATAGCCCACCAAAGGGGAATCGATTACGGATGAAGAGCTTTCTGATACTTGCTCGCTCTTTCTGGATTGGCCTTTTCGTCGTAGCAACGATCGCCGTGGCGGATTTGCCGGACCCGTACAAGCGCTCCGACGAGCCGCAACTCGGCCCTGCTCCGGTCCCCGTCGTGGACCAGATGTTCTGGGTTCAACTTCCCATCAAGCCTGAGGTTGACATAGAGGTCGTAGCGCCCGAGGGTGTCACACTGCTGGACCGGACGAAGCCCGGCCGGCGGAGCTTCACCCGGCTCTATTTCCGCGCTGACCGTGGCATCCGGGAGGGCCGCATCCTGCTCACTCCGGCGAGCGCTGACCAGTTGACTGTCCCCCTCACCGTCAGGACGTATCGGGAGGACCTCGAAGAGCAACTCAAGCGCGTGCCGCAGCTAGTCCCTTCCGCACGCAAGCAGGGCCGCTCGTATTATACCGATGAACTCATCGCCGTCGCCAAAGGCAACATGAACAAGTACCCGCAGCTTGCTGATGATCTGAAAAGAAAGACCGCCTTTGACTCACTGACCGATGATGAGCTGTGGAATTGGTTCCCCGCCTGGAGTATCCCGCGACAGTGCAACGGCGACTGGCCATGTCCGCACTGCGGCGAAGCCATTTACGCGAAAAGCACGTATTACCCCTGGCAATGGCATTCCGCCGGCGCGTGGAAGTGCAAGTGCCCGCTGTGCGGCAAGCTTTTCCCGACCAACGACTATGCCAAAGACGACTTCACCAGTGGCGAGTTCCCGGACGATGGCTGGGGCTGCGACCTTGGCGGAAACCGAGAGCGCAAGGATGCCGCCGCCTGGATCGCATACTTCAATCACCACCGACCGTGGCGCGTGGGCAGAGGCCTGAGGCAGATGGCGCTGCGCCATCTACTCGTAGGCGACGAAGCAGCGGCCCACCGGGTCGGCGTGCTGCTTGCGCGCCTTGCGTACGTGTACCCGGGCCTGGATTATCGCTGGCAGCAAGTGCGCCCTCGACACCTTGGCAGGCCGGGCCGGGCGTTGACGGACGGCAACTGGGAGCGCAGCGATCTGCTGGTACCAGCTCTGCAAGCCTACGACGCCATATTCGACTACCTCGACACCGACCTCAAGCTTGTCGAGTTCCTTCATGCCAGGGACCCTTCCATAAACTCCCCCGATGACGTCAAGAGGCTCTTCGACACTTGCCTGGTGCAAGTGTTCGGCTGGGACTGGATGCGTCGCGGACTCAGCGGCGGCAGCCAGGGCGCCCGCGAAGAGAACCTGGCTCAGATGATTGTGTGCGCCAATATGGCTGGCATCTGTGATCGCTGGCTCGAAGAGATGTTCACTCACTCCTACAACAGCGGCATGAACCGGGGCGGCTTTGATGACGAGAACTTCACCAACACACTGACACGCGAGGGCACAACACTCGTCAACGGCATAGGCTACCAGCGCGGGTACTTCCACGACAAGTCCGATCTGGCCGAGATCATGTCGCGCATACAAAGCCCGAAGTGGCAGGCCCGCTGCAATCTGTACGACCCGCTGCTTTACCCCAAGTTCCGCGCGGAATTCGACACCTGGATTGACATGCTCGGCGCCGGCCAGTTCGAACCGTGTTATGGCGATACTGGCGCCGCTAAGACGTATCGTTTCCCGAAGGGACTTCCCGCGACCGCACAGATTGAGTATGACCGCGCCTACAGCCGCTTCCCCACCGACAAGATCGCGCGGGCCATCTATAGAGGCGGCAAACCTGCTCCGCAGCTCTTCGAGCCGGATGTCTGGGCCGAGGTGGAGGCACATGCGAAGAGAGTCGGCCCTGCCCCGCCGCTCGAAAGCCGCGTCATGGACGGCATGGGCATGGTGTTCCTGGAGTCGCGGGCCCATGCCACGGACATCAACGACCGCGCGGCGCTGGCGTTACGTTACGGCTATGCTCTGGACCATCACCATCACGATAACCTCAATATTGAGATGTGGGCGCACGGTGACGGCCTTTCCCCGGAAGTCGGCTATCCTTCCAGCCCCAGCCCCCAGCCCCTCGGCAACACCCAGGCCGTCGCCCACCACAATACCGGCATGATTGACCGCAAATCACAGTACCCCAACGGCCCCGGCAAGGGCGCGCTCGAACTCTTCGCCGCCGCGCCCGAAGCCTCATTCTGTGATGTCTCAGCAGAGCCGGCTGGATTCTCAAATCGCATCTACCGCCGCGCCCTCTGCCTCGCCGATGCGCCCGGCGGCAATGTCTATCTCTTCGACGTACTCCGCATGGCCGGCGGCACTATCCGCACATACTGCTTTCACGGACCTCCGGAGAAGTCCTTTGAGACCAATCTGAGCTTCGGTCTCAAGGCTGAGCAGCCCTGGGAGATGCACCACACCGGCAGAGGCGGGCCGTGCATCAACATCCTCGAGCCACAGGAGGCGACTGCCGACGGCGATGTCTGGGGACACTGGGCCTGCGAGGAAACCGACATGCACGTGCGCCTCGACATCCTTGGCCGTCCCGGCCGCCGCTACTTCACCGCCTTCTACGGCAAGCCCGACGTCTTTCCCGTCAAGTATCTGTTCGCCGAGGAGGCCGAAGAGGATGCCGCCAGCGAGTTCATCACCCTCTGGCAGCCGTACCTCGGCGAACCGTTTATTGAGAGATTCGAGCGCCTCGACGTGGCTCAAGTGGGCGATGTTGCCATGGGCGAGTTCAGCCCCGTCGCGGTTCGTGTAACGCTGGCCGGCGGACAGGTGGACACCTTCATCTACACCCAGGACCCGGAGGCCAGGTTGCGGATTGGGGACGTCGAGTTTCAGGGCAGCTTCGGCTACTGGTCCGAGCAGGACGGCCAGGTGCGCTGTTTGCATCTTGTCAATGGCCGCGGGCTCACCAGGGGCGGCATCGGCGTGGTGAATGCCGACCCCTCAATCCGTGCCAGGACTGTTGCCGTGGATCTGGTGCACAACACTGTAACCCTCGACCGCAAGCTCCCGGTCGGCGACGCGCTCA
>JALGTY010000277.1 GCA_029821145.1 Candidatus Zipacnadia bacterium | reverse complement strand
GTTGCCGGCTGCTGGTGCAAGACCACCCAGGCCCAGGACATCACCGGACTGACCAACAACATCAAGAATTACGTCTTCGGCACGACCACCGCGCAGTCCCCTGATGAGGGCACGGTGGCCTGCGCTGCTCAACCCGGTTCCAGCGGCCCATCCGGCGCGATATTCCTCGGCACCATCACCCTCGATGCCGCCGGTGAGGTGACCGACTTCGACAATGAGGCCGAGGGCGTGGACCGCAACTTGATGCGCTTGGAGATCGGCACAGCAGAAGGCGAAGGCTGCGTCGAGCAGGTGCCCTCGGGGGCGAGCATCACCATCCCCGTGGACCACAGCGAGGTCGCGTGCTTTATCGTTCCGGGCGCGATAGACCTACAGGTCGCCGGCGAGCATTTCGACTATGAGGTGAAGCAGGCTCATTCCAGCGCCAGTTTCCAGATAGCCGCCACTAATACCAGTAGCTATCCGCAGGACTTCTGTTACACCTGGACCCGCCACGGCTTCGTGGCTTAGGGCTCATTTGAGCTAACCCCCTAGCCCTCTTCCCTGGTAGCGGGTACCCGCGCTTTTGGCTCGGGCGAGGGAACAAAAGGGGGATAGGTGGTGTAGGAGTGGCGGGCCCGAAAGCCAGAGCTACGCGATGCGGTGCGCACCTACAACGGCGGTGGCAGGCTGTATTGGCGGGGACAGTCCCTGAAGAGACAGTCCCCTACAGCCGCGTATCACGAGCGGACTTACCACGTGGGGACTGTCCCTTCAGGGACTGTCCCCTTCTTTGAACTCACCAAGGAGGCCAAGATGATCGCCGCTCCAGTATTCGTGCCGCTCAAGCACCGCCACCACCTGAAGGCCCGGCAGTGGCAGCAGCAGCGCCTTGTGTATCAGGTCGCGGATGCCGGCTCCTGGTTGCCAACGAAGCTGCCGCCGGAAAGCGCCCTGACGATCCGCCGCGACGCCGGCCTGGGCGACTGCTTGATGATTGCCTGCGCGCTAGCAGCCCTCAAGCAACAGCGGCCCGATCTGCGCATCAGCTTTGCGATGCCGCCCGAGTACACGGAGCTACTGTCCCGTTTTGAAGGCATTGACAGCGCGCTGCGCCTTGAGGATGCGGCGGGGTACCCACAAAGTGGGTCAGGGCAGCCACTCATCGAACTTAGCAACTATGCCGAGCGCCACCCTCAGGCTAATGAGACAGACCGCTTCACGCTCTTCGCGCAGGCTCTGGGCCTGGGTGCCGGCAAACTACCCACATACCGCCCCACCAGTGCTGACGTACGCGCCGCAGAGCAATTCCTCCAGAGCCGCGTTGAGTACGAATGTCCGCGCGTACCCACTCTTTCGCAGCGGGTATCCCCTCTCCCTATGGGAGAGGGGAATCAAAGGGGTGAGGGTGGGCGCATGCCATGCGCCCCTACAACACAACGCCTCCCTGGACGACAGGCATCCTTGCCTGTCGCGAGTGGGACAGCCGAACACCCACGGGTTGCCATCTGCATGCGCGGCAAGTACCCGCACCGTAGCTGGCTGATCCCACGCGCACTGCAACTGGCACAGCGGCTGCTGGGTGACGGGCTTGATGCAATACTCTTCGACGCCGAGGAGCGGCCGCCTTATGCCGACTGGATAGATGATGTGGCGGGTACCAACGGCCCAGGCCGCCTTCTACGAGCCTTCGGGCTGCCCTTACCCACCGTAGCCGCCATACTGTCTCGCTGCCGAGCGGCAGTGACGCCCGACACCGGCTTCCTGCACCTGTGCGGGTGTTTGCGGGTACCGTTCGTGGGGATATTCGGGGCGATAGCGCCGCAGTTACGCACCGGCCTCTACAACAGCCACATTGATCTTATCGCCCATGACGTGCCCTGTGTACCATGCTTCGAGGGCCAACAGCACATCGCCTGCAAGCTACAGTGCCTGCAGGCGATAGGTGTTGAGACGGTCCACCAGAGCCTCAATAAAGTGCTGGCGCCAGACCCGTTTTCTCAAAAAAAGTGACATCGAACCGACCGGGAGAAAGTGACTTTCACCGATATGCTGTACGGCGGTGTCTCACTCTCATTATCTTGACCGCTTGCGATACGTCATCAATTTCATAAAGCACCCGGTAGCTGCCTACCCGGATTCGCCAGGCGCTCTCTGAGCCGAGTATTTTTCGGCAACCTGGAGGTCTGGGCGTCTCAGCCAGCGCTTTGATCTTTTCAATGATTCGCCAGAACTCTTTGGCGGGTAGTTGCCTGAGGTCGCGCTCTGCACTGCTTTCCAGAAGAACGCTATACATCCGGGCTGTATTCCTCCAAGAAGTCCTCCAGCGCCCGGAAACTCAGCCGTGCCTTTCTCATCTCATCAAGTGCCACTAGGTCCTCATTGTCTTCCAGCCGCTCCAGCATTTCACGGTACTCTTTGATGTCCACGATAACCGCTACCGGCTGTCCATCGCGGTAGATTATCTCTGGCGCACTCTTTTCGCTCATCTCTAGTCTCCGCTTGTGCACTTGTCCAATACTCATCGGGGGCGCATGACATGCGCCCATACAACATGGCCACTTGTTTCTCTGGCATTCTACACTACCAAGGTGACTTAGGCAATGGCTTTTCTTAGCCCAGACGACAACGGCAACTACACGATATCGAAGGCCTCAACTATCACTCTGGGCCTGGCAATAGTGCTCCTGACCATCATCGTCGGCTTCGCCAGCTACAGCGCCGCCCAGAGCCAAGCAATACAGGACCACATAGATGACCGCAATATCCACTGGTCGAAGGGGGAGCTGGATGAGGCGTATTTGCCGCGGCCCGAGGCGCACAGTGAACTGCGCGCGATCCGCCGGCAACTCGACCGCATCGAGGCCAAGTTAGACCGCTTGACGCAATAGTCAACTCCGCTACACAGTTGGCTAACCCGCGTCGAAGCCGCCAAAATCTGGCAGGCTACAGGGTCTTCTTCATCAAGTAGTTCTCCCGGTCGGTCACGTACGCTTCCTGCTGGGCCTTGGCGTGGCCATCGCAAAAAGCAACATTGGCCGTACCGTTATGCCGCAGATAGACGTGGTGGCAGGTCCATTCGTCAATCTTGCGGGCCCAGTTGATGTACTTGGTATGGCCCCAGCACGGGCCGCTGTGATTACTGAGCCAGTGCGGCCCGCTATCGGCGATTAGGATCGTCTCTGCCGGCTTGTCTATCTTCGCCAGAGGCACTCCCGGACCACCATACCCAAACTGCATGTTCATCCCATAGCTGAGCGGTACGGGGCGCATAACGACAAGGTTGAGACCCCAGTGCTCACTGGGGCAGGCAAAAACCTGCGCGTTCTTGACATACGGCACAAGCAGGTCAGGCCATTCTGTAGGTGCGTCCGCGCGCCAGTTGCCCAGGTAGGTGGGCGGAATCGTGTCGTCATAGTCCGAGGCGTACATCATGAAGGCAAGACCCAGTTGCTTCGTATTGCTCAGGCAGCTCGCCTGCCGCGCCTTTTCCCGCGCCCTGGCAAACACCGGAAACAAGATCGCCGCCAGAATCGCGATGATGGCGATCACCACCAACAATTCTATCAGCGTGAACCCTCTGCCCTTGCTCGATGCCATATCCATCACTCCCCAATGATGCTTAGAGTAATTGCGAACGACAGTTTACTACCTTTCCTACTTCTATATTATCCCTATTTTTCCCCTTTCCTGCAAGAGATGCACATTGCTTGTGACTATTTACGTTACACCCGGCTATCACGAGGGGACAGTCCCTGAGGGGACCGTCTCCTATTGAAACCGAAAAAGGAGAATGAAAGCATGCATGAAATCAAGGAATTCCTGCTTGCATTACCAGAATGGCAGCTCTGGCTAATCGGAGGCGCAGCGGCTGAGGTGATTCTGCAGATAATCAAGCGCTACCTCTGGCAGCCACCTGATTACGAGAAGGCCAAGAAGCTGCTGGCCGCGGCGCTGGTCAGCTTCGTGCTGGCCCTGAGCGCCAATGTCGCTGGCCTGCCGGACCTTCTCGGCACGTGGCTGGCGATCTTCTTGGCCGCTATCGGCTACCATGAGACCACCGACAAGCTGGGCATGAAGCAGGCCTGGCGCAATCTGGTCGGATAGGAAAGCACCGGCAGGCGGGGTACCCGCACACCCGGTCACCTATCCTACCAACCGCGTGGCACAGGCTTTCCCGCGTATTTCCTGCGTATTTCCCGCGTAGGTCGGGCTTCCAGCCCGACTCTCCTGTGAATGACGTTGTGGGGGCGCACGGTGTGCGCCCACGGTTTGGAGGAATGGATATGATCAGAATTAAGGCCTACAGCCTGTCGGATTTCGTCGAAAACTACCTCCCCCGGCAAAGGCCTGCGCGTTCCATCAAGGCAACAATGCTGCACCATACGTACCGCCCGCGCGCCCAAGATTACCGAGGCATCACGACCATAGAGAATATCCGTAGCTACCACGTCCATTCTCGCGGGTGGCGCGACATCGGCGCCAACGCCTACGCCGCCCCC
>JALGTY010000276.1 GCA_029821145.1 Candidatus Zipacnadia bacterium | reverse complement strand
AGGTGAGAAGAATGCCAAAGGCTGAAATGACAGGACGTGAGCGGCTGCTGACAACGATGCGACATGAGGAGCCGGACCGCGTGCCGATATCTCCCAGATACGGCGCATGGCTTGTCTCCGAGTATGGCTCCGTGCCCCTGGAAAAAGAGCTTGAAATGTTGCCCGACTTGGACTACATGCACATCCTTAGCGACGGCACGCATGACTATGTAACGGGCTGTCCGGACGAATACGATCTGCCCGAGGTCGAGGTGGAGCAGAAACGCTACGAAGAGGGCGATTACAAGGTCGTGGAGAGAGTGTTTCACACCCCGGCGGGAGACCTCTCAGACCGCACCAAGATCCCGCCGTCAGGCCGCGAGTACGGCGTCTCGCCCAATGCTATAAAGACCGAACATCTGGTCAAAGACGCTGAAGACCTGGAGAGACTGGCCTACATCCTGCCGGAAATAAGCACCGACTTCGACTACTATCATGAGACCAAGAAGATCATCGGCGACCGCGGCATCGTCTTCGTCTGCATACGCAGTTCTCTCGACCACAATGCCGGCCAGGCTCGCGACATGCAGGACCTGATGATGGACTATTACGACGACAGGGAGTTCTTCGACAGCCTGCTGGGCATCTTCCACGACCGGTCGCTGCAGCGCATCAAGGTCGCCCTCGAAGGCGGCGTAGAGGCCATATTCGGAAGCTGGTACTACAATTCGCTCTCCTCGGGCTGGTCCCCGGAGATGTACCAGGAAGTTTTTGTCCCTCAGATTGAAGACCATGTCGAGCTGACCCACTCATACGGGGCCCCCTACGATTTCTATGATGACGGCAACCTCGCGCACAGCATGGAGATGATCGCCGATACCGGCATAGACGTGCTGGAGACCTGCACGCCGCCGCCGATCTGTGACTTCGACCTGCGCGAGGCCAAAGACAAGATCGGCCACAAGACCACGATCAAGGGCTATGTGGACCTGCTGTACGTGATCAAACACGGCACGCCGGAGTTGGTCGAGCAGACCGTGGCCGAGGCGATGGAGATAGCCAAGCCCGGCGGCGGCTTCATCATCGGCTCCTCCGACAGCTTCCGCGAGGGAACGCCCAGGGAGAACCTGGAAACCTACTGGCGGTGCTGCAAGCAGTACGGGGTGTACGAATAGGGCTGCCCAGCAGCTTCTTGGGGAGCCCACCGGCGGCCCCTTGTATCTTTGTGTAACTGCGCAAGGGTTGTCGGCGTCCACGGTGAAATAGCAGGTGGTACACAGAAACCTGCATTTATGAAGGTGAACAATATGGCTAAGACCCCGGTCTTCCTCGGGCTGGATGTTGAAGATGCGAACAATCCCGAATCCGACGATGCGCTGCTGCGGCTCTGCCAGATACACAGTGATGTCGGCGTTCCGCTGAACCTGTTCTTCGCGGGACAGAAGGCGCGGTTCATGCGGCTGAATGGGCGGCATGATGTCGCCGCCGCCCTAGCCGGCCACGACATCTGCTATCACGGCAACTACTGGTTCGACTACCCGGAGCCGGCGCTGGTCTATGGGGCGAACGATGACTGGGACACGGCTCTAGCCAAGGCACTCAGCATCGAAATCCCCGGCCTGAACGAAGTGGCCGAGGTCACCGGCCAGTTCCCGACCGCGTACGTGCAGCACCAGTCCAATCACAGCCCGGCGACACAGTATGCGGCGCGCCTGGGCGGCGTGCGGGTTAGCAACGGCGGCTTCGGCGATGACATGCCGCACAATGCGTGGGTGATGGACACGCTGTTTGTCGGCAGGGCCAAGCGCGGCGTTGGCCCCCAGGGCGATTGGAGCTTCGAATACGACCCCCTGCATCCGGAACGACAAAAGCCCGCCGTGGACCCCGACCAGCAGTTGCGGCAATTCCAGGAAGCCTTCGATCAGCAGTTGGAGAAAGGCTATGACCACGTCAATGTCGTGGGGCATCCGACCTGCTGGGTGGTTTCCGAATGGTGGGGCTGGTACGAATTCTCGCTCCCGTTCCGGATTACCGAAGAGCACGGGCCGGTCGGCTACTATCCGCATGACAGGCAGTGGCGCAAGACCGCGATGCGCACCGCCGCCGACTCCGAGGCTCATTTCGAGTGGACGCGACGCGCCGCTGAGTGGTTGGCAAGCCGCGATGACATCGAAGTCATGAAGCTGGCAGACTATTATGCGCGGCACGAAGAGCCGGATGGCCAGTGGCTCACCATCGCCCAGGTGCAGCAGATGGCCCGGGACTTGACGCAGAGGTTCGACGCCCTCAAAGTCGGCGATACGACCGTATCAACGGCAGACGCACTGTTTGTGCTGGCGACACTTGGCGAGCACGTCATGCGGCACAACAAGCTGCCCGACAAGCTGCAAATCCGGCGCACCCTGGGGCCTGTCGAGGCGGTGCCGGAGCTGACCGAGCCTGTGACATATCTGCGCGCGGACTACCTTTTCGCCGCCCGCTCGGTGTACGCTTACATCATGGCTCACAACCGCACGCCCCATGCCATTCGCGCTCATGTTATTGACGCCGGCCCGGGCGAAGTCCTGATGGCACTGGCTCAGGCATTTGCGCAAGATGAGCTGCCCGAAGCAGTCACTGTCCAGCCGACCAGCGGCCTGCCTGAGTGCGCTCAATACCCGATTTTCCAGAACGCCAGTGCCGGCTCAACCAATGCGCCTCCCTTCTACGACGACAGCCGCATCGCCATGCTGTGCAAGCTGCAATCCTGGAGCTACCGGCCTTTGGTGAAGAATGCGTGAGGCAGGTGCCCGCTCCAGGACTAGCATTGCTTGCCGCCGCACTGGCAGCAAGCTATACTGAGCGCGCACCTGCTGGAAAGCAAATAATTCAGGCGTAAGAACGGAGTTGAGAGACAGTGCCCAATCTTATCATGCACTGCAACTATTTCGAACGCGGGTACCCGGTAGAGACGACCTTTGACAAAGCCGTCGAGCACGGCTATGACGGTGTGGAAATGCGCGGGCGGCCGCGTGACGAATCAATGAGCCCCGACGACTACCTCAATCTGGTCGAGAGCGAGAAGCAGCGGACCGGTATCGAGGTGGTGCTGGCCCTGCATGGGAACTACATGACTGATGATGCCGACGAGCGCCAGGCTGAGGTGGAGCACTGGGGCTATGTGCTCAAGCGTGGAATTGACATGGGCGTAACTACCTACAATGCCATGAGCGGCGGCATCAGCCCGGGTGACATCGGCCCCGGCGAGTACGACAAATGCGGCTCCGGCGCAGCTACCGACGATCACTGGAAATGGGCCGCCGAGGCTTACCAGACTCTCGGTGCCATCGCCGAGCAGGGCGGTGCTCGCCTCGCCTTCGAGACCCACATGGGCTTGCTCACCGACGTCGCCGCGCCAACCAGGAAGCTGCTGGACATGATTGACTCGCCCGCCGTCGGCGCCAACATTGACATGGGCAATATCGTCCTGCATCCGACTGGCGAAGCCCTCGAGGAAGTACTCGACATCCTCAAGGGCAAGATCTACTACACGCACATCAAGAACGTGTACATCATCCCCGGCGGCGGATGGATCTGCTGTCACATCTCCGACGGTGTCATTGACAACTACAAGTTCATGGAGATCCTCAAAGATCAGGGCTACGACGGCCCCATCGGCCTCGAAGCGCCGCGTCAGGGTGACC
Organism: Candidatus Zipacnadia bacterium; assembly: GCA_029821145.1. Taxonomy (GTDB): domain Bacteria; phylum Armatimonadota; class Zipacnadia; order Zipacnadales; family UBA11051; genus UBA11051. The sequence continues at coordinate 864 of JALGTY010000276.1, read as the reverse complement.
GCAACTACTTCGCCAAGGTTGACTGCGAGTACATGAAGTCGGTCTGCGCCGCTCTGGCCTGGGATTGAGGCTCTCATGCCGCCAGTCTCCCGCATCAATCGAAGGCTTTGTCCCCGAACGGAGTCGAGTCACCGTGCCTAATGTGATCATGCACTGCAACTACTTCGAGCAAGGCTATCGGGTCGAAGCCACTTTCGAGAAGGCGCTCGAACACGGATATGACGGCGTCGAGATGCGTGGGAGACCGCGTGACGAATCAATGGGCCTCGACGAATACCTGGATTTGGTGGAGAGGGAGAAGCAGCGCACCGGTCTGGAGGTCGTGCTCGCCCTGCGCGGCAACCACGTGGACGAGGACCCCGACGCACGCAAGGCCGCCCTTGAACACTGCGACCATGTGCTGAAACGCGGCACTGAGATGGGTGTGAGCACCTTCAACGCCAGGCCCGGCAAGATTCGACCCGAGCACATGGGCCAGTACCAGTTCGACAAGGCCGGCTCCGGCGCGGCCACCGACGAGCACTGGCAGTGGGTCGCCGATGCCCACCGGATTCTCGGCGAGATCGCCCAGCAAGCGGGCGCGCGGATCGGCTTTGAGACCCATTGCGCCTCGCTCACCGACTTGGCAGCGGCCACCCGCAAGCTGGTTGATCTGGTCGCCTCGCCGGCTGTTGGCGTCAATCTGGACATGGCGAATATTGCCCTGCACCCAACCGGCGAGACGCTGGAGGAAGCTCTGGACATCCTTGCCGGCAAGATCTACTACACCCACATAAAGAACTTGTACCTGGTGCCCGGCGGCGGCTCGGTCGGCTGTCGCGTGTCTGACGGCGTGATTGACAACTACAAATTCGTGCAGACACT
>JALGTY010000275.1 GCA_029821145.1 Candidatus Zipacnadia bacterium | reverse complement strand
GGAGGCCGGCGGCGGCAGGATGGCGCATCTCAGGAAATGCCAAACCGCTCGTGGAGCTCCTGCCATACCGCGTCAGGAATGTCTGCCGAGATGGCCTCAAGATCGCTTTCAAGCCTCGCCGCGTGGGATACACCCAACAGGGTCGAGGCAATGCGGGGCTCGCGCAGACAGAATTGGAGATTCAATGCAAGCAGGCTAAGGCCCCGCGACTGGGTCCAGTCCCACAGCTCACCCGCGCGCTGGAGCCTTTCTGGCGTAGCGAACGAGCCCAGCTTCGGCGCGATCTCTCGCGGGTCACCCCCGCCCAACAGGCCCAGCATCACCGCTGCGCCGTTGAACACGCCAACATCGTGCGCGGCCGCTACCCCCAGGACACCCTTGGCTGCACTCTGGTCAAGCAGGTTGTAATCGCAGAAAGTCAGGGAGACATCAAACTCGCCGGTCTCGATGCAGCGCCGATGGAACTCGTGGGGCCGCGCGCCCAGGCCAATTGCGCGGATGACTCCCTGCTCCTTAAGTTCCTGTAGCGCCTCCAATGTGCCGCCCGGTCCCAGCACAGGCCCCAGATCATCCGGATCGTGCACCAGCAGAATGTCGAGGTAGTCGGTCCGCAGTAAACGCAGACTTTCCTCGACACTGCGGCGTGTGCCATCCGCCGAGAAGTCCTTCCCGCCCTTGCCGTCGTGCCCGGTCTTGGTGCAGATGATGATATCCTCGCGGTGGCCACCGGAGCCGTACCAGTCATCCAGCGCCAACCCGATACGGCGCTGACTCTCGCCATACATCGGCGAGGTGTCAATCAAGTTGATGCCGGATTCCAGGGCATAATGCACGGCAGCGACGGCCCGCTCATCGCTGAAGCCATCAGGTAGTCTCCCGAGGTGCGCACCACCGAGGCCGAGCGGCGTGACCTGGAGATTTGTGCGTCCCAAACGACGTTTGCTCAATGCAGGATTTGCCATACTGAGTTCGCCTCACAAGGATTGTTGTCGTAACCACCTCTACAATTGCTCCCTAGTTCATCACATATGGCTGCTTGGTCAGGTCCACTTCCACTCCCGGCCTTATCCCATCACCGTACGGCGACCACAGACAATCCTGGGCATCTTCAATGATCGCATCAAAGAAGGTCGAGAACTCGCGCTCGTAATCGCCGCGGTCCGGATTGTCCTGAGCACCTGAGAGCGCCTATCGAGGCGTTGCGTTGCGCTTGTGTCGCGGTTCGCAAGCCCGAGTACGGCCCATCGTTGGCACACGCGAAACGCTACTCCGGCATCAGCAGCGCTTCTTTCGACGCGGCCAGCAGCGGCGGGATGCCCCGCAGATCAACGTAGTGATCTTCCAGGAGCATGTGGGGGTCTGTGGGCTCGTAGAGTCGAACGCTCCAGGCTTCGCCGTTGGACGGCTGCGGCAGGTTCACCTCGAACTGGTAGGTCGCGGCCATGTTGTCGACTTCCTCAACCACCTTGCCGCGCGGGTCAACCAGCGCCGCTCTGACCGCTTCACCAAGGCCCACGCCCGACACGCGGACACCAAAGGTGCTCGTTGCGGCCGGCACCCAGAAGAACAGCTCGCCCCTCGTACCGAATAGGCCGCTCGGTCCGTCCTCTCCATTCAGGAGAAGAGGGTGCGTGGTGGCCGGAATCTGGAGGTAGTTGGCCCCCGGGTTGGCTGTGATGTGGTACACGCCTGTCTCGGCCGCGATGAAGCTGACTTCGGTTTCCTCCTCAAACGGTGCATCGGCCGCCACAATCTCGTTGCCTGATGGCGAGACGACGGTGACGCGAATCGTATCCCCGCCGTACTGCGCCACGTGCATGCAACGCACGCGGAAGCTGACAGTATCACCCTCGGCGGCATAGAGGACCAACTTGTGGCCATAGCCCCTCAGTCGGACGAACTCCAGCGCGTTCGGCGCTACTGAGGCCATCTCGGCAACCGGCTTGAAGGTCAGGCCCGCCAACGTCAGGCGTGGTATTGGCGTCATCGCGGCAGCCGGCATCCAGTTGGCGACCAGGTCGTCGGTGAGGACTATCTCACTGCGTCTGCCCTTGCTTTCCAACACTAATGTGCCTGAGATGTCCTTCAGGCCGATGCCACCGGCCATGTCCACGAAGCTCATCGGCTTGCGTCTCCGCGCATCGCGCACCAGGCAGTCTGTAAATCGCACACCACCTATGGGGGCGACAGCATCTCGCTCGGCCATGAACAGAATCGGGGTCCGGTCGGGAGCGGTCTTAGCGGGGTCCAGGATCGAGCATCGCGTAAAGCGCACTCGACAGCCACCCGCCGGCTTGTTGCGCACCATAACACCGGAGCTGCCGCTGCGTTCGAAACTGCAGTTCCGGAACGTGATCGTTCCCCTGACGGCGTTCTCGGGGCTATTGGGGGTGCCAACGTACGCCCCACAGGAGGAATCCCCGATTGACCGGCAGTTCTCGAAGCGTAGCGAGACGCGCGTTTCGTTGCCGCCCAAATAGACGACGTATCCGCCGCCGGCGTTGTTTTGCGAGATGCAGTTGCGCATCACAGAGTTTACAAGCCTTTCGCTCGAATAGTTGGGCTCGAAGTCAATGCCGGCCGAGGGGGCAGTTCCGGCAGTGTTGCGCAGGATGCAATTCTCAATGAGCAAGTCTTCGGCCGTAATGACACTGATGCCCTGGCGATAGTTGCGGTCGCAGATGACATCCTTGATGTGCACATTCTTGTTTGTCGTGCCCTGTCCGGCCGAACCGAGGTAGATACCATCGCCACCGCTCTTGGTGAGCTTGAGGCCGTAGATGCGGACGTTCGTGCAACTACGGAAGTCAAGCACGTGGCGCCACTCGCCCTTTTTGTATTCGGGGCCAGCATAGTCAGCCCGCCTCATTTTCAACGTGGCACCGTATCCCCGGAGAGTGACGTTCTCGAGCATATCCGCGCGGAACAGTGAGTCCCCCGTGCCCTTGAAGGCGCCCTGCTTGGCCAGGACTACGACGCCCTTCTCAAAGAACAGCTCCTGGTTGCTGGCCAGTCTCATCTGGTCCACGATCCAGGGCTTGCCGACGTTGTCAACGATGACTTTTTTGGCGCCCGAATCGATTGCGGCCTGCAGGGCCTTTGTCGATTCGACTGGATCAAAACCCCACCATACAGCTCTGGCCACCGTGACCTTGCCCGCTGCCACATCATCGATCGCCTGCTGGTTCACCTTGGCCAGTACCGGCGACATTGACTGGAGCCAGATTGGCACCAGTACGATCAGTACGGCCGTAAATACGCGCATTCGCATGCTTCATCTCTCCTTTGAATGAGCGACCTCGTTCCATTCTGACATAATGTCCTCCTCGCAGGCTGGAAGCCTGCGCCAACGGAAGTCTACACGTATGGGGGCTTGCTCAGGTCCACCTCTGCACCGTCGCTTCTGGCGGAGTCCAAGACGCCGAGCACCGCTGCCAGCGACCTTATCCCATCGCTGTATGGCGACCGCACACGATGCGGATCATCTTCAATAATTGCGTCAAAGAAGGTCGCAAACTCGCCCTTGTAATCTGCGCGGTCCGGGTCATCCTGGGCAATCTCCTCCTCATCAATTATTAGCTTTCCGCCACTGAGGTCGTACAACGATTCACCCGCCACGAAAAGGAATTGCGAATGTCCACTGCTTCCCAGGGCAGTGCAGGTGGTTACGTTCGCTACGCCGCCGCCTGCCAGCGTGTACGTGGCACACTGGCTCAGCGGGATGTCCAGCTCTTCAGTCTTATCGGGCCGCTCCACCACTCTGGCCGACACCGAGGCCAACTCCACACCAAGGTATCGCAGCAGGTCAACGGAGTGGATCGTGTTCTCCACCAGCGCCCCTCCTGAGAGCTCTTCAAGCTGCCACCAGTACGCAGCCGCCCTGGAACCGTGCAACCGATGTATCAAGGCTTGCACCGGCGTTTTCCCTTCGAGGCGTTGCCTGGCCAAGCCGGCGGTCTTGCGGTAGCGCTCATTGAAGCCGACCGCGCTGATAATCCCTGCTTTCTCGATGGCCGTGTTTATTTCGTGCGCCTTCGCCATACTCAGCGCGGGCGGCTTCTCCACGAAAACGTGAATCCCGCTTTGCGCGGCGATAATCTCGGCATCAGTGTGCGCAAACGGCGGCACGAAGACGCAGACTGCATCCAGCTTCTCGTTCGCGAACAGGTCGTGGTGGTCACTGTAGCGCTTCTGCACTCCATATTCGTCGCCACGTGCCGCCAGGTTTTCGGGACTCGTGTCGCAAAAGGCAACCAGCTCAACTTGCGGCAGTTTGGCCAGTATCGGCAAATGGCTGATCTGTGCCATTCTCCCCACACCGACGACACCGACTCGCAACTTGGTCATTACTGAACCTCCTCCGAGGCTAGGCTGCCTTAGAAATGCGTTCGAGGGTTACGTTATATCTTCCCGGACGTTAGCATTAGGCCCGTGCGGGTTGTGTGTCTCACTTCAGCAAAAACCGGTGGCAGGCCCCCGCGCAGGGACTTGCCACCGGTTTGCTTCCACGCCTGGTGCCACACCTGCCGGCTAGAAGATGAGCAGGTTTTCAAGCAACTGCTGCAA
>JALGTY010000274.1 GCA_029821145.1 Candidatus Zipacnadia bacterium | reverse complement strand
GCCCAGCTAATCCAGAAACTGCAGGACATGGGTACCAAGAGGATTATCTTCGACATATTCTTCACTGAGCGCGATGAGACGGAACTGGGTGCAGAGCATGATGCGGAACTGGCGCAGGCAACGCGGCAGTTCGGGGAGGTTTATCACGCCGGGTTCGCCTATGACCCGGAGGCCGGGGATGTAGCGCCGCCGGTTTCCGACGAGGTGAGGGCCAAGGCCTGGGACATGGTGAGGGTTCAAACGGCAACCGGGGTGGCGGCGGCCGGTGCGCTGTATCGGCCGCGCGGCCTGGTCATGCCGCTGCCGGAGCTTGCCGGTGCGGCGAAGGCAGTGGGCTTCATGAACGTACTGGACAGCGGTGACGGGGTTTTCCGCCACGTCCTGCCGCTGTTGCGCTATGAGGAACATGTTTACCCGGCGCTGGTGCTGGCGGCCGCCTGCGACATAATGGGAGTTGAGCCGGCCGAGGTACAGGTAACACCGGGGCGCGAGATAAGGTTAGGCAATAGGGCTACCATACCACTGGACGCGCACGGTCGGATGATGGTGGATTTCGTCGGCGGCCGCAATAGCTACCCTCGGCTTTCGGTGGCAAGGGTACTCGCCGCAGAGCCGGACTCGTGGCTGGCGGAGCAGCTTGCGGGAAAGATCGCGTTCGTCGCGGTGACAGCGCCGGGCTTTTTCGATCTGCGACCATCGCCCTTCGACACGGTCTATGCCGGTGCTGAGATACAAACCAACGCACTGGACACCATACTCAACAACAAGGGTCTCCCACGCCTCGCGCCACATTACACGGCGCTTGTAATTGTGCTGATGGCTCTGGTCTTCGGCGTCTGGCTGCTGCGGGCAGACACAACATTGTTGTGTATTTCGGCGCTGGCCATCGAAGTCGGATACGTGTGGTGCGGATTGCATCTGTTTACCCGCAACGGTCTGGTCATTGATCTGCTCGTACCGATGGTAGCGGCGGCAGGTTTCTCTGTGACAATTCTGGTATTGCGCCTGTTGGGTGAAGAACGACGCAGACGGCGGGCGCAACAGACACTTGCAGTGTTCATACCCCCGCAACTGGCAGACCGGCTGATGACCGATGAGCTGCTGGGGACGATGCGGGGCGAACGGCGCGTAGTAACCGTACTTTTCTCAGACCTACGTGGCTTTACTGCCGCCTCGGACAGAGTGGAGCCAGAGGCGATCGTCGAGCTGCTCAATCGCTACTTCGGTTTTATGCATGACGTGATATGGGGGAATGAGGGTACGCTTGACAAGTACATGGGGGATGAAATAATGGCGTTTTTCAATGCTCCGGTGGCGCAGCCTGACCACGCCAGACGTGCCATTCGAACGGCCCTGGAGATGCAGCGCGTGATCCAACAACGGCGCGACGAGTGGGCCTTCCTGGGCATGCCCGAGTTGGCGGCGGGCATTGGCATCAACACTGGTGTAGCGATTATCGGATATGTAGGATCGGAGGCGCGGATGCAATACACCGCGATCGGTCATCATGTCAACATCGCCTCGCGCCTGCAGGAGTTTACCAGGGAGCTAGGGCAACGGATTCTGATATCGGAGGACACCTACGCGGAAATCGGCGACGAGTTTGAAACCCGGCCGCACGGGGTGGTTGATATTAGAGGTATTGGCACAACGGTCGGAATACATAGTGTACTTGGGCCTAAGGGGCAGCCTGACTACTTGGAGTAGCTGCCCGGCAGCAGGCAGGAAAACCGATCTGCACAGAAGCAGGACAAGCTCGGCAGGCCGGCGAATAACATAAGTAACTGCTCAGCTTGGGGCGTTAGAAGAGCGGACAGGCAAGGCAGCAGGTGGCGACTCGTACCCCGAACTTTATCCTGAAGGACAGGCATTCCTGCCTGTCCATGCCGTTGCTGTGCGGACACACCTCGACAGGCCAGGAAGCCTGTCGTCCAGGAAGGCTAGGAAAAATGGCGGTGCCACTCTAAGAGACCTCAAACACAGGCGTCCTTGCATGTGCATTTCCCAGGCAGGGCACAAGGTCAGTAATCACTAGTATAGGCAACAAGAGGACGCGGGTGCTGCGTGTAGTAAGCGGGATCGTTGAGGAGGCAGACGTTGGAGTTCGAGCTTCGGGACAAGATAGACGACCAGTACAAGGTGATCGAGAAGCACCGGGGCGGCATGAGCGTCGTCTATATTGTACTGGATGAGTTCTCACAGCGGCACTTTGCTGTAAAAACTCTCAAGGAAGAACTGCTGTCCGACCGCGCTGCCGTGAATAGATTTTCTCGTGAAGCGAAGACGTGGCTGAACCTCGGTCGCCATCCCAACATAGTTGAGGCGATCATTTATCGGGAGATAGAGGAGCAGCCGTTCTTGTTCTTGGAATACGTAGAGGGCACCGATTTGCAGAGCCTCTTCGACGCCGAGAGCCGGCTTTTCCCGCCGCAGTTGTTAAGATTCGCCTTCCAAGTATGTGCGGGAATGGAGTACGTTCACAACCTGCCCATCGGACCAGAGGGGCGGGGTGTAGTACACCGCGATTTGAAGCCCTCGAACCTGATGCTCACCCGGCAGGCGGATGTGAAGGTAAGCGATTTCGGCCTGGCAAAGGTGCACGGGGGAGGCACACGGATTACCGACGCAGGGCTGGGCTTGGGTACGTATCTGTACATGCCGCCGGAGCAGTTCATGGACGCAGCTTCGGCAGACCGCAGCTCCGACATCTACAGCATGGGCGTAGTGCTGTATGTAGCCACGACAGGCCAGATGCCAGTGCAAGGCGAGAATGTTGGCGCGGTAATCCGCAACATCCTCAACCGGGAACCCGTACGCCCCAGCCAGCTCGTGAAGAACGTGCCGGAGGCGCTGGAGGAAGTGATAATGCGGTGCCTGGCCAAGGAGCGTGTGGACCGCTACCAGAGCTTCTCGGAGCTGGCGCGGGCGCTGGGCGATGTGGAATCCTCAATTCTGGAAGCAGTGGCGGGCGAGGAGACGTGGGAGTGCCAGGGGTGCGGGTACTTGACACAGCACTCGTACCGGGCATGTCCGGTGTGCGTGGGAACGATGCATCGGATCACCTACCGGCCAGATGGCGAAGCAGAGAGTGAGGCCGCCGCGCCGCAGACTGAGCCACCGCAGGCACCGGCGGAGGTGAGCGAAGCGCCGGCAACTGATGAGACCACGGCCGCTGCCGCCGACGGTCTATATGAGCGGGCCAGGAAGTGGCAAGCAGAAGGTGATCTGCGGCGGGCCATAGCGCTGCTGCGGCAGGTCCTGACCATCAATCCGGACCACAATGAGGCGCGTCAGAGCCTGGATGAGGCGGCGCTGGCCCTGGTTAAGCAAGGCTCGGAGAAGGTCACCCGCGCGTACAATTGGCCAATGTTTCGAGGCAATATCACTCGCACCGGCTATACGCCTGAGGTGGTCTTGCCGCCACTTCAGCGGCGCTGGCAGACAACGGTCGGGGAGTGGATTATCGCGTCACCAGTGGTGTCCAACGGTATTGTGTTTATCGGTGGGGGTGCCGGGGAGGGCAGGCAGTCAGGCAGAATAATGGCGATCGCAGGTCAATCCGGTGAGACCATGTGGGAGGAAGACCTGGCCCATGAGGTGGTATTGAGCGCGTGTGTCCTCGACGGCAAGACGGTACTCTTTGGCGTTCACAACCGGCTCATAGCCCTGGATGTCAGGACTGGCCATTTGTTGTGGCAAGTAGTCGTTGTCGCACAAGTCAGCGCCAGCCCCGTGGCCTGGGAAAACACAGTCTATTTTGGAACTGACGACGGTCGCCTGTTAGCAGTGAGTTCGCAAAGCGGTCAGCAGATCTGGGAATTCCAGGCAGAGATGGGAATCTATTCGTCGCCGTTGGTCTGGCAGGGGCGAGTGTATGTTGGCAGCCTGGATCACCATCTGTACGCCCTCGACAGCACCTCGGGGCGGGTGGCTTGGCAGTTCATGGCAGGTGGCGAGCTCTATGCTACACCGGCCTTCCACCAGGGGCGCATATATGTTTCGTCTGCGGACCACCGGTTGTACTGCGTGGATGCGGCGACCGGCCGACGAGTATGGGACTTTCAGACCGATGGCCCCATTGAATCCTCACCGGCGGCGTGGCAGTCGTTCATCTATGTCGGTTCACGCGACCGGCGTCTCTATGCTGTGGATGCGGCAACAGGAACGCACTTGTGGCATTTTGAGGCCGGCGACTGGGTGAATTCCTCGCCGGCAATCAGCGGGCGAACGGTATATTGTGGCTCACATGACAAGAATATTTACGCGCTTGAGACCCACACTGGCGTGTGCCTGTGGCAATACGAGACTGGTGGCGAGATTCAGAGCTCGCCGGCGATCTCGGACCGTAGCGTTTATGTGGCCAGCAACGACGGGAACCTTTATTGCTTCCGGCCGCGTCTATGATTGGAAATTGGGGACAGTCACCTGTTTTCTTGTCCATACCATTGCGGTACGGTGTGACATCTGGAGAATCGGTGACCGTCCCCAATTTCCACGCCAACCTTGAGACAACCTCGAACGACACTTGATTCGCAGTTGAACACAGGCGGATATACTGGCATTGGGAACGTAGGAGAAGCGGCA
>JALGTY010000273.1 GCA_029821145.1 Candidatus Zipacnadia bacterium | reverse complement strand
CCGGCGACCATATCGCCCTTGTCTTCGTTCTCGGCTTTGAATACGCCGTACTCGTTGACGGTCAGGGCCATTCTCTGCGCGCGCTCGCGGAGGCGGATATTGTGCTGCTGCGAGCCGGTGAAGTATTGCAGGGCCGCGCCGAACGACTCCTCTGCCACCACGCGCAAGTCCACCTGCCGACCGCCTGCCAGCCGACCGCTGACCTTGGTGTCGCCGGCCATCGTCAGCTCCTCGAGTACCTCCAGCTCGGCGAACCATTTGCAGACCCCCGCAGGATCCGCAGAGGTAGCCAGCAGGTCCAGATCGCCCACGGTCTCCCGGTGCCGCCGGGTGCTGCCGGCGAACTCGGCCCGGATCACGTCCGGGTGCTCGTGCAGCCTGGCCACCAAGTCCTCGGCCACCGGCAGCATCTCTCCCAGCGACGCCCGCTGCTGGCCCTCGCGGTAGGCGTCTATAGAGTTGAGGATATTCTCTTCGGTCTTGGCACCCATACCCGGCAAGTCCTGCAGCCGACCGGCAGCAGCGGCCTCTTCCAGCTCATCAACCGTGCTTATCCCCAGCTCTCGAAAAACCACCGCCGCCTTGCGCGGCCCGAAGCCGGAGATCTTCAGCATCTCCAGCAGGCTTTCCGGATATTCTGCAAGCAAAGCCTCTTTTTCCTCCGAGGTGCCGGTGTTGATGAGCTCTTCGATTATCTTGGCGATGCCCTTGCCGATGCCGGGCACATCGGTCACCCGGCTCTCGGCCAGCAACACCGCAACATCTTCAGGCAACTCAGCGATGCTGTCCACGGCCCGGCGGAAGCTGCGCACCCGGAAGACGTTGGCATCGGCGATCTCCAGCAGATCGGCTATCTCTTCCAGTTCCTGTGCGACATCTTCGTTAGTCATCATACGTTTCCAAGATTGTGACGGCTCAGCAGCGTGTCAGTTCCATTCAGATTTCCGGGCTCATGCCGCGAAGCTGCCTGATGAACTTACGGCTTTTCGTTTCGACGGCGAATTGGTGGTCGGTATGAGCGTCAATAAAGCGGCGGATCTGCCCGCGAGCCTCGTCGCCGAGACTCAGCCGGCCCAGCTTGTCCGGCGGCATGCGCTGGATGCTTTGCGCGGTCCCACGCGCTTCGGCAGATAGCAGCATGCCATTTTCGCCCGGCCGACAGCCGGCGCACATCAGCCCGGCATCGGCAGGCACGTACCACCCATCTCCACTAAGAGCAGTCCGGCACCGGCAGCACACCTCCAGATCGGGCGCTACACCATGCGCCTCGAAAAGTCCCATCAGGTACGACCACAAGACCAGCTCCGGATCGGTGGCCTGCCCTGAGCCTGCCGAAGTGGCATCACACAGGGCCGAGTAGGTGCCCGCGAGGCGCTCAAACAGACCGGGCAGCGGGTGGTCGGGTTCGGAAGTATTGGCGGTCAGCTCCGCGATATAGGAGGCGTAGCCCAGGCGGGTCATGTCCTGCCGTAGCGCATAATGGGCCTCGATGACTTCAGCCTGGATCAGGCGGTCGAGGTCGCGGCCCTCGGCGAACATCAGCTTTGAGAGGGTGAAAAGTTCCACGGCGGCGGCCAGTTTGCTGTGCGGCCGCCCGATGCCTTGTGCCACCGCCTCCACCTTGCCCCGGGTCGGCGTGCAGAAGCTGACGACCCGCCCCGTCCCTTTATACTTGTGAACCAGAAGAGTAATCCCCAGGGTCGAGTAGGTTGCCATGACTGCCTCAGATGCCCAATTCGGCGATGATAGTGGCGGTGGCACTGGTGCCGATGCGGTTGGCTCCCGCCGCAAGCATCGCCTGCATGTCGGCCAGGCTTCGGATACCACCGGCAGCCTTCACGCCCATCTCCGGCGGCGCCAGTCGCCGTAGCAGCGCCACGTGCTCGACAGTCGCCCCGTGCGGGCCGAAGCCGGTGGAGGTCTTGACGAACTGAGCGCCGCCTTTGTCGGCTGCAGCAACGCCGTGGGTAATCTCCTCCTCGTCAAGGTAGCAAGTTTCCAGGATTACCTTAAGCAGAGGGCCATCGGGAGATGCGCCCATGCTCTGCGCCACTGCGGCGATGTCTGCCCTGACATTGTAGTATTGGCGCGAGCGCAGGGCCGGGATGTTGATGACCATGTCCAGTTCGGCGCAGCCGGCTTCGATCAGTGCCCCGGCCTCCAGAGCCTTGGTATCCGCCATTGCGAAGCCAAACGGAAAGCCGACCACCGAGCTGACGAGCGTCGGCGCGTCGGCAAGCCGGTGCAAGGCCAGTTGCACCCATGCCGGAGGCACACAGATGCTGCTCAGACGGTGCTGTGTGCCTATCTCGCAGGCCTCGATGATGTCCTCACGCGTGCAGTCCGGGTTTAGCACCGCGTGGTCAATCAGCGCCAGCAACTCGACCGCAGACTTGTCCATGTGCCGTGTCCTTTCTGCGCAATTGCTAATCCCCGCCGCGCCGGGGGATCTCGTTCAACTGTCTGATCATGACTGCGGCCTCGGAGGGGTCGTAGGATGACGGGGCACCCATCACCGCGTTCACGCCCAGCTCGGCCAGCTCTTCCACGGCTTGGCGCGTCAGTTCCGGGACGAATGTAATCAGGCGCGCCTGCTCGGGGAAGCCGTCCGCCATGCGCGCGACCTCATCCAGCGGCACTGACGCGGTGTAGTCCCACAACAGCGGCACCGCCAGGATGTATTTCGCGCCCAGGTCCAGGGCACGCTTCGCCCCATCGTAATGATCAGCCATGATTATCGGGCTGATCTCCAGATCGTCGCAGACCGAAATCATGTGCGTGATCTGCCCGTCGGCGAGAAACGCCTCCGGAATGGTCACCGCATCGCCCTGAAACACCCGTGATTCGTAGAGCTGGTACTCATCAATTATGTAGTCGAAGCGGATGATCGGCAGCGGCATATACTTGCGTGCGCGGCGACAGCGAGACGTGTCGCCATCGTGTGCCACCGTGTCCGTGCATACGGCGACAGCCACGCACCCGGCGCCGGCGTACTCCTGGCCCCAGATACGCGGGTCAAACAGGTCCGCCAGCGGGTGATCCGGGGGCTTGATTTCACCGATGATACTCACGATATCACCGTGAATGGTGGCGAGACTTCGCGCCGGCTCCTGCAATCGCTCGATCCGCTCCTTCAGCTCAACCGGTGACACATCCCGCCGGCAGCCGTTGACTTCCTTTTGCTTGATCTCCAGAAGCTCAGAGGGCGTCATCACATCTCACCAGTTTGATCGTGCCTATGCATCCTCGGACTCCTGTCGCAGAATACGGGCCGGGTTGCCGACCGCCACAGCGCCCGGCGGAACGTCCTTCGTCACCACCGACCCGGCCCCCACGCCGGCTTTCTTCCCTATCGTCACACCCGGCAGAATCGTGACATGACACCCAACATATGCACCATCCTCGATCACTATATCCATGTTCGACGGATCGCTCTTTGGCCCGTGAGCCACCAACGTTACCTGGAAAGATATCGTGACATTGTCGCCAATGGTGATGCGATGGGTGCAGAGATCGTCAAAGTACCCGTGCATGCCGACGAAGCTGCCTTTCCCCATATTGATGCCGCCGAGGCGCAACAGGAATCTTCTCAGAGGTGTGTTGATATGAGGCAGGCCCATTGCCCACTTGTTGATGATAATAGAGCGCAGCCACTGCCAGCGGTAGAGCTGCTTGTGTGGCATGTCCTCCCTGGTGTGCCAGAACGCCAACAACGTCACCTCCCGAGACATCGCTGCAGCGCGATGGTCCGCGCCCTTGTATTCTGAGATTATATGAGAAGATGCCGGCCTTGAGCAAGCGCGGAGACACTGCCGAGACCGGCATGGTCAGAGATGTTGACCCCATCGGAATCTATTTCGGGACCGATTAGAGGACTGACCAGAGCAAGAAGCGAATAAGACACTGCGACTTTCTGCCTAATCAGAGGTTGGTCGTAGTCGTGGCAAGGAGGAATGTAAGATGAGGCGTGCAACTGCAATCGGACTGCTGGTCATCGCTGTGCTGCTGCTGGCCATTTCATCAGGTGCAGCAGGCCCGTTCGACGTTCTGAAGGACAAGATCCCGACCAGAGACGATATCCCTGACCCTGCAGCAAAGGCGAAAGAAGAAGCCAGGAAAAGACTACAGCTACAGATACCCGACCTCAGCAGGATTCTGAACGAGCCGCCGGGCCTGACGATGAGCTTTGAAGATGCTGTAACTGGGGTGCCATTCCTTGACGACTTCGATCCCCCTCTGCTGGCACCGATGTGCCAGCTTCCGATCACCCCTGATGGCGACTTTCTGGTCGCCCTCCCCGGCTTGTACGAATTGGAGGCGCAAAGCTACTGTCTGCATGCCGGCACCCATGGCCCTGGGCAGGGCGAGGGCTATTTGTACGCCCAGCTCAAGGGTTCGCAGGCCGGCCTCATCAGCAACCTCCTGAGCAAGTCCATGAGCTATCAGGAGATCCCCCAGCACCATATCCAATCTCTGATCTGGGGCATTCAGGCCAAGACGAAGATCAGCGACATGCCGCAGGAGTTGCAGGAGGTCGCCGGCAAATTGTTGACTTCCAGCGAGATTCGCAAGCTCAACGGCGGTGCC